>JAUWWO010000026.1 GCA_030616825.1 Candidatus Margulisiibacteriota bacterium
GAGAAATTTATCCTGCTTTCACCAAAGCTCGATAACACTCTTTCCTGGATTATCCAGAGCAATGAGTAGCAGAATATAATTTCTGATTATCCTTGTGATCAGAAATTTTTCACGTACGATCTCTCTTCCATATTGGCCAAGTCTTGCCGCGAAATCCGGATTGCTTAGAAGATACCTTATCTGATATGCGCATCCTTCGACTGAATGCACAAGCACGCCGGTGAGATTATGTTTTATCTGAAGGGGGATGCCTCCAACGGCGCTGCCGATTACGGGTTTCCCCTTCCATAAGGCCTCAGTGACGGTAAGCCCAAACCCTTCTCTTATTGATTTTTGAATGATTATATCTGAAGCGCGCTGCAGTGCATTTATCTCCAGGTCCGAAAAGGCAGGAAGCTCAAGGATGTGAATGTCTGGGTCATCTTTTGATCTTTCCCTAACCTTTACGAGGATATCTCCTGCTTCCGGGTCATCTGTTGCTCCACCTCCAGCTAAGACCAGCTGACAGTCAACATGTCGTTTTGCCATCTTGTAAGCTTCAATGACCCCTGTTGGATCTTTGAGCCGGTCAAATCGTGAAATCTGAGTAATTATGGGCTTCTCGTTTGAGATATTGTACTTTCTCAAGACCCTGTTTACTATATGGTCGGGTAATTCCTTGTTTTTGTCGCTCAAGGGGTCTATGGCAGGATATATGAGATATTGAAGAATTGGTAGGGGCTTGGCAAAACTTGGAGAGGAAAAGATCGAAGCGTCATATTTCCCTATAAACTCTTCTAGAAATTGCCATACCCTCATATCCGGGTGTGAAATATCAATGTGGCACCTCCATACCCATTTACCTTTTCCTTTCTCCTTTTTCTTGATTAAAGCAGCAGGTTGTGGGTCATGGATAATGATTACATCCTCCTCGAAGGAGAGCTCAGCTGCATTGGCCTCATTGGATTCATTGTAGACATCGAACATCTCCTTTTTGATGTCTACTTTTATGCCGTGCAGGGCATTGTGAAAGCTCTTTGTTACAGAAAAGAAACTCTCAGAGCCCTTTATTACGTCCCATTTGGTCTCAATTCCAAGCTCGTTAAAAATTGGCACAGTCTTAGCTAATATCTCTGCTACTCCACCGCCAACCGCAGTGGAGTTTACCATCTTTACCTTCTTTCCACGCACTTTTTCTGCAAGAAGGTAAATTTCCTCTATTATTTCTCGTCCAACTATCTTTTCATAATCTGACAATTTGCCTGTCATCGTTTACCCTTTTTCTTGAAGATCCTATCCAGGATCTCACGAGCGATTTTCATCTTTTCTCCAGAAGGGGCTGACTTTAACGTGGATATGAAATTGGTGAATTTAGAAATAGCTCCGAGGGTTTGATTCCGCAGTATCTCATCTATTGTTTCTAAGCGTTCCTCTTTTTCTAAGAGTTCGATGATCTTTTGTTTGAGGCCGTCAAGAGTGAATAAATATGGATCAAGGCGTTCAATCTTTTTTGCGAGTTCTGGATTTCCGAGACTATCCTCTATCCAGTTTGAAAAATCATTTGTGGGTCTGCCGAGTCGGAGCCGCGCATCAAAAAAGTGATAGAACAGAGAACGCTCTCCAACCCTTCGCAGTGCGTCCTTGAACTCTGTGAGCGTCCATGCCTCATAAGCTGTGGGTATTGCTATGCTTACAGATTTACAAAAATGAAATTCCTTTCCCCTTGGAGCAATTCTTATCTCGTCTTTTTCGCCCAGATAATTTTCTATTATTCTGACAAGCCGCTCCCTTAAGCTTCGAATATCCACAAAATCCCTGATATCGATACTTGCCAGGCGTTCCGCTAAATCCTCTTCTTGAATGGCCTCTGCTGCCCAGTATGCAAAGTCATTTGTGAAAATCCCTTTTGCAAAATGAAATTCACGAAATGCTTGATGTGTATGACAGAAGATTGAGGAACCATCAATCACTTTGAGGATTTCTACAAATTCCTTTAGATGACGGGCACGTTTTCCCGTGAGCTCCATCAAATTTGATGATGTGGAAAATTTAAATGAATTTTTAGCAACAACCGGCATATACGAGCTATCCTTTTAAAAGCAGGTTTATAAATTTATAGATATGATCTACATCATTAACAAAATATTTTGCTTTTGATTTCTTTTTTCCTACGACGATTGTTATTCCTTTTCCTCGCAACATTTGAAATACGCTCTCATCGGTTGTGTCATCTCCTGCATAAATGGGCAAAAGCTTGCCTTCCCTTTTAAGATGTTTGAGCAACCAGAGAATTGCCTTGCCCTTGTCCCAGGATACCGGTGGACGAATTTCATAAACTTTTTTACCTGTGGTTAATTTTACACTTCTGCTTCTTAGGTAGGGAGCGGCCACAGCGAAAAACTTAGGCTTAAGCACCCTTTGGTTTTTAGCTTGGACAAGCCTGTAATGAAGGCTTAGGGTGATACCCTTATCCTCGATTATTGCGCCTTTTATGTTTTTTAATTCTTTCTTAAGTTTGTTTTTTATCTTTTGAATGATGGGTCTGGATTTCTTTGCTGCTTTATGGGTAAATTTTAATTTAGGGCCTTCGATTTCAAAACCATGATTTCCAGAATAGAAAATACCTGGTATTTTAATTTTCCTCTTAATATCCTTAAGGGTTCTTCCGCTTATGATTCCCAGGATTATGTTTGGTTTTTTTGATGCTAATCTTAAAGCTTTTCTTCTTTCTTTTGTTAAAACTGCCAATCCTGGTCTGGCTACGATTGGTGTCAGGGTTCCATCATAATCCAGCAAGAGAAGTATTTTTTTACCTTTAATTTTTTTAGAGAGATTTCTCCAATTTTTTAAAAGATCCATCTATTTCTGAAGTTTTGCCAGATCTGAAATAAATGAAAGAGCCCATGTATATATATCATTTTCCGCTACGATTTCTGCAAGTTTTCCCATCCTAGCTTCGCGTTCTTCGCGTGACATTTCGAGCCCAAATTTTATGGCATCAGCAAAGCTTTCGACGTTATAGGGGTTTATTGATATCGCATCTGCGAGCTCCCTTGCTGCACCAGCAAATTGGCTCAGTATCAGCATTCCATTCTTGGATATGGATTGTACAGCTACAAATTCTTTTGCAACAAGATTCATGCCATCATGCAGGGAAGAGACGATACACAGGTTTGCGTCCTTGTAATATGCCAGGATATCATCGTAGCTGATGTGTTCGTGTCTTAAGATGATTGGTTGCCAGCCATCGGTTCTATATTTCCAGTTTATTTCTTCGGCAAGACTTTCAATCTCATCAAGAAAATCTCGATATGTTTTGATATGGGTTCTCGTTGGTGCACCGAGTCCAACATATACAAATCTATTTTTGTACTCAGGATATTTTTCTAAAAACCGATCTATGGCTTTTAGTCTTTCAGGAATTCCTTTTGTATAATCAAGCCGATCAAGCCCAATGGCCATAAATTCATAAGGTTTTCTGATCTTCCGCTTAATCTCTTTTTCTTTGGAACCGACTAATGGAGATTTTGCTCGTTCCACAAGCCCTTCAAAGTCTATGCTTGTTGGATATGGTTTTATAGTGGTTACATGTTCTTTAATCTTGATGGTTGAGGCTTCTCTATTGATCCTGCATTCGAGATTGTTATCAACGGTGTTTAAAAAGTTATCGCAGTGGTATTTTATATGAAAACCGAGAAGATCATTTGCAAGAAGACCTTTTAGTATCTCGTTTTTCCAGGGGCAGATCCTAAAGGCTTCGGGGTTTGGCCAGGGAATATGCCAGAAGTGCCCTGTTATGAGATCGGGATTTTTTTCCTTTATAAATTTTGGGCAGAGAGCAAAGTGGTAATCCTGTATCCAGATAAGGGCTTTGCTTCTTCCTACTTCATCCACTAAGGCCCTGGCGAATTTTTCATTGACCTTAACGTATTCGTTCCAATTACTTGCGTTAAAAGAGGGCCTTACGTACACGATGTGGCTCATGGGCCAGAGGGTGGAGTTGGCGAATCCATAATAATATCCATCCTCCTGTTTTTTTGAAAGCCATACCCTTCTTAAGTGATAGGAGGGGTTATCCGGAGGGACTTTTATTCGGTCATGTTTATCTACAACATCCTTGTCTGCTTCACCTGAACCATGTGCTATCCATACACCAGATGATGCACGCAACACCGGATCAAGTGCTGCAACAAGTCCAGATGCAGGACGTATCGCCTCAATGGTATCGTCCTTATATTTATGAATATACGGTTCTCTGTTTGAGATGACGAATATTTTATAATCTTTGAGTTTTGTTTTAAGTAAATCTAAGAGTTCTTTTTTTCTACCCATATTTTACTATTATATATCATTTTGTGTTAATTTAACAGTCCGACGAGCTCTCGGGCCATCTTTTTCCTGTCGAACATCTTTTTTGCACGGATTCTGCCTCGCTTACCCATTTCGAGCATGAGCGTTGGGTTAGAGAAGAGCTGAAGAACTCTTGAGGCAAGTTCCTCAGGGATTTTTGACTCATCTTTACTAATGATGAAACCGGTCTCGTCGTGGGTAACGGACTCAACAAGGCCCCCTGATGCTGTGACGATTACAGGCGCACCCGAGGCCATTGCCTCTACTGGACCAAGCCCGAAGGGCTCATCGCCAATGGTTGTGTATATGACTACATCAGAAAGCGAATTTAGTTTTGGGACATCAAACAATGTATATTTTCCAATATGTACATTATCCCTTAGCTGCAAATTATCAATTGTTCTATCCACAAGCGTGTTGTACTCTGCTATCTCATCCTGTTCCTTGAAGATGGGCTTTGTCCTTCCCGTAAGCACGAGCAATGTATTCGGGAATTTCTCAAGGATTTTTGGCATCGCTTTAATTGCTGGTATGATCCCCTTCCAGTGCATGATCCTGGCCGGATGAAGAATCACTCTCTTTCCTGAAAATCCATATTCTCTTTTTAAGTTTTTCTTACCCTCAGGGGTGACGGGCCTGAATTCTTCCAGGTCTATTCCGTGGAGAATTACCTTCCATTTTTCTTCTGGGACCTCGTATACCTTTTTTCTCGCCTCTGACTCGATGAACTTGCTTATCGGGATTAGTTTTGTCCAAGGAAGCTCTCGCAATATTCTCTTCATGGTCTCTTCATCCCGGTCGATGAACTCATGATTATGAAGTATTAGGTAGCAAGGGATGCCGTGCTTGGTGCAAGAGTCTATAAGGGCCTTTGATATATCGAAAGAGTCCATGTGCAAATTATGTGCTTGTATCGCATCAAGTTTATTCCGTTTTATAAACTCATCGAAGTGCTTCTTTGAGCTTTTATAGAGGTTCTCGCCCTTTTTCAATCGTTCATCTAACTTGGCTGTTGATAGGCCATCGCCTCTTATGACCTTTATTCCGTATACGAGTCCTTCGTTCTGCTGCCCCTCCATCGTTTCGGTCAGAACAAAGACGTTGACTCCCAGTTTTGCCATTTCTGGAAGCACTGTTATGAGGTGGGACTCGACCCCTCCTTCTCTGGGAGGGAAAGCCCAATGTATCACGCCGAGATTCATCTTTTTAGTTACCCTTTACAAATTTTAAGTTATTACGCAACAGCTTAGATTTTACTATTAAATCGTCATAAGGACAAGCAAAAACGGTTTTGGTATAATTGAATTATGCCAGAACTTCCGGATGTACAAGAAGTAATAAGGAAGATAAAAAAGAAAATAATCAATAAGAAAATAGGCAAAGTGGTTGTCCTCTCCAGAAAAATAGTAGTTACTCCAACCATTAATCGATTCAGAGAGGCTTTAGTTGGGAAGAGGGCAAAGGCAATCTCCCGCCGTGGAAAGTTTATTCTGATTACACTTTCTTCAACTGACACACTTGTTGTGCATTTGCGAATGACCGGTGATCTGAAGATCGTCCCCTCAAAAAATAAAATTCATAAGCATACAAGGGTTGTATTTTCACTCTCCGGCAGAATCGACCTTCGGTTTATTGATCAGAGAAAACTTGGCAAGATTTATCTTGTTCCGAATTCTGATTTTAGGAGAGTGAACCTTCTCTTAGAGATGGGGCCAGAACCCCTGTCAGATGAATTTGCCGAAGAGGAGTTTAGAAGTATCCTTGGAAAGCATCGCGGGTCGATAAAGGCTCTTTTGCTGAATCAAAGATTTATTGCTGGAATTGGCAACATTTATGGGGATGAGATTCTCTTTCAGGCTCGGATTCATCCTTTAAGGTCCCCGGATGAGCTTAAAGAAAACGAAGTAAAGACATTATACAAGAAGATAAGAAGCATTCTTGCAACTGCCGTAAGGATGAGGGCTGCTCCAGGTAACCTCCATTACTGGTTTATGAAGACAAGAGGGAAAGGGAGATCTTGTCCGAGATGCAAGAAATCACTTGAGCGAGTGTGTATACAAGGCCGGTATTCGTATTTTTGTCCGAGATGCCAGAAAAGGTGACGCGTAGCCAAGGTTGTCTCAACCTTGGCTACAGCAGGATGAGATATCCTGCTGTACGTGTTTCAAACAACCTCGCTTAGCCACTTTTTTATTGACTTCGCATAAAAAAA
>JAUWWO010000095.1 GCA_030616825.1 Candidatus Margulisiibacteriota bacterium
AAAATAGAGATCTTTTTAATAGCGGCAGTATTTGCAGGACTCCTCGGGCTTATTGATGATATAAAAACTATTTCTCCAACACTAAAATTCGCTGCAGAGTTTGTCATTGCTTTTCTCTTATTTTATATTGGCGTCAGAATTGGCTTTCTGCCATTTTATTTAAGTCTTTTCTTTACTGTTTTCTGGTTAGTTGGCATCTCTAATGCAATTAATCTGATCGATGGCCTTGATGGCCTTGCAGCAGGGACTTCTGCAATAAGCGCTGTGGCCCTTGCAGCAATAGCTTTTGCTTCTGGGCAGACTTATCTTGTGCTTCTCTGTGTAGGTTTGATCGGAGCTCTTCTTGGTTTCCTCTGGTATAATTTTCATCCAGCGTCGATTTTTATGGGCGACTCCGGAAGCTTGTTTATTGGTTTTGTCTTGGGTATAATTGCTATTTTGTTGGCCAATAAGATTAATCCCATTGCGCTGCTTGTCATTTTGGCCTTACCCATCCTTGATACGTTTTATGCGATTGTCAGAAGGGTAGTGGATCGAAAGCCAATATTTAGAGCAGACTTAGGTCATTTTTATAATATTTTAATGGACAAATTTGGTCACAAACAGGCAGTATTGATCTGTTATCTATTGGCAGTGGTTCTTGGGGTGGCAGGTGTGGCTATAGTTTTAATTGCCTGATGGAGGTTTTCATGAGAAAGGATGTCCCGGCTTTATTAGGCGGCAAGCCAGTTTTTGATAAAATGCTGCCACTTGCAATACCCTTTCTGCCGCGGTTAAGTGAGATAACCCCGGAATTAAAGAAGATCTTTGAAGAAGGTCAGATCACTAATTCAAAATATGTTTGCCAGTTCGAAGAAGCAGCTGCACACTATCTTGGAGTTTCTCATGCGGTTGCAGTATCAAGCTGCACCAGCGGGCTCATTTTGGCGCTTAAATCACTTGGACTTAAGGGAGAAGTTATACTTCCAAGTTTTACATTCTCTGCATCAGGCCATGCCCTTCTCTGGAACAATCTAAAACCCGTTTTTGTTGATTGTGAGCCCGATACTTTCTGTATTTCCGCCTCAGAGGTTAAAAAGCATATATCGAAGAAGACCGCTACGATTCTGGGGGTTTATATATTTGGAAATTCTCCTGAGATCAAGGAGCTTGAGGCAATCTCAAAAAAGCAAGACGTTGAATTGATTTTTGATGCGGCTCATGCTTTTGGGTCAAAGTACAAAGGAATTAAAGCTGGGAGTTTTGGGAATGCGGAAGTGTTCAGTTTAAGCCCGTCCAAGGTTTTGACAACCGGTGAGGGTGGAGTTGTTGCCACTAATGATGCCAAATTGGCAAGGATGGTCAGGATCGGAAGGGATTACGGAAATCCAGGAAATTATGATCCCGAATATGCCGGGCTCTCTGTCCGGATGACCGAGTTTTCCGCTTTGATCGGACTGCGATCGCTTAAATTTTTAGATGAAATAATCGCAAAAAGAAATCATTTTGTAAAAAGATATATTAAGAAGCTTTCACGAATTCCAGGAATATCATTCCAGAAGGTCGAGCAAGGCAATCGCTCCACATACAAGATGTTTACGATCTTGATCGATGAGAAAAAGTTTGGCGTCGAAAGAGATATCCTGATCGATGCTCTTGCAGCGGAGAACATTCAAACAAGACGCTATTTCTATCCTCCAATGCACGAGCAAAAGCTTTACAGAAGTTGTAAAAGAGGAAAGATGACGAATACAGATAAAATCGCTGCTTCTGTAATATGTTTGCCCATGAATCCGAGGATGAGGGAGAGAGATGTAGATAAAGTATATGAGGCAACGGAGAGGATTTATGAATCCAGAAAAAGATTTAAAGAGTAGATTAAGTATCTTTTTTAAAACATATCTTAAATGGCCAAAGATCGCTCTGGTCGTGATCGATATAGTCATAATAAATCTTGCCCTTTACTCTGCGCTGCTTATTCGTTTTGATGGGATTATTCCTGTAACTTATGTCCAAAGTTATATTAATTCCGTTTTAATATATACTGCAGTTCATATTTTTGTTTTTATATTCTTTGGGTTGTATAAGCAGATCTGGGAGTATGCCGGTGTTACCGCCCTTGCCTCCATTTTCTTTGCGACGACGCTCGGCATGTTCGGTTTTCTCTTGACTCAGTTGCTCTCGGGCATAAGACTTCCCTACGGGGTTTTACTAATTTCGCTTCTCCTTAACTTTATTTTAGTTGGTGGATCCAGATTCTCGTGGAGGTTAATTCGTGAATTCTTGCTGAAACCAAATGGCGAAAATAGAAAGCGCGTCCTCATCTTCGGTGCTGGAGATGCAGGAGAGACGATAGTCAGGGAGATGATTCGCAGCAAGAAGTCTAAGTATAACCCAATTGCGATCGTTGACGATGATCCTCACAAGCAGAACATGAGCATACATGGCGTCAGGGTTGTGGGGAGGCGAGAGGATATTCCTAAACTTGTAAAAAGGCTAGAGGTTGACGAGGTTATCATTGCCGCTCCCTCTGCCAAGAGTAATGCAGTCAGAGAGATCGTTGAAAGCTGTAGGAAGGTCAGGGTTGGATATAAAACACTCCCAGGGGTCATGGAGCTCATCGATGGCAAAGTAAATATTAGGAAAATTCGCGAGATCGACATTACGGACCTTTTGGGAAGGGATCCGGTGTCATTCGATTTGAGAACAGTAGCTCCTGCGTTTAATGCTAAAACAGTGCTTGTCACCGGTGCAGGAGGTTCGATAGGTTCAGAGCTTTGCAAGCAGATAGCAACACTTGGCCCGGAGAGTTTAATAATACTGGGGCAGGGTGAAAATAGTATTTACGAGATCAAGATGGAATTGTTAAGAGTTTTTAGAGGGTTAAATCTGGAGGTGGTGATTGCTTCTATAAAAGATACCGAGAAGATCAATTCTATTTTTAAGAAATATCAGCCCCAAATAGTTTTTCATGCAGCGGCTTATAAGCATGTGGATATAATGGAGGAGAACCCTGAAGAGGCATTTACAAATAATATTTTAGGCACTCTTAATGTTGCTCAGGCTTCTGTAAAATACGGGGTAGAAAAATTTATACTCATATCTAGCGATAAAGCTGTAAATCCTATAGGGGTAATGGGTGCAACTAAAAGACTGGCTGAGCTTTTGGTTCAGGGATATTCGAATAATGGCATAGAGAATTCTCATAATATAAAGTTTATGACCGTGAGGTTTGGTAATGTGCTTGGCAGCCGGGGTAGTGTGGTAAGACTTTTTAGGAAACAACTTGAGGAAGGAGAAAAGATCACAGTAACACACCCGGAAACAAAAAGATACTTTATGACTATTCCCGAAGCCGCAATGCTCATAATCCAGGCAGCTGCAATAGGCAGGGGTGGAGAGATATTTGTTCTTGATATGGGAGAACCCATCAGGATAGTGGATTTAGCGAAATATATTATAGAGCTTTCGGGTTTTGACCCAGAGGAATTTCCTATTGACTTTGTCGGGCTTCGACCAGGAGAAAAGCTTACCGAGGAGTTGTTTTTTGAAAACGAAAACCCCTCAAAAACAGCGCACAAGAAAATATTTATCGCAAAGACGGAGTTCAACCGCCTGGAAAAACTTCGAAGGGATATAATAAGGGTTGGGAAGGAACGGGTTAATCTTTCTCGCAGCGAGATCAGGAGAAAGATGTTTGATTTGATAAATATGTATTCGTAAAATATATAGTCTTAAGTTTGTCAGGCTAAATTAGAATACTTAAGAAGTAGAATTTAAAATATAAGAAGTGTATAATATCT
>JAUWWO010000127.1 GCA_030616825.1 Candidatus Margulisiibacteriota bacterium
ATGCGGAATCTCCTTTGATAGAAGAATACCTAAAAAAGGGGTACCCTTTGGTAAGGCGTCCGACCGGGGGATTGGCGGTGCTACACGAAGGTGAGATGAGCTATTCGATGACGGGAGTTCTCGCCAGAGACAGCTTTCCTGTAAATAGGCAAGAAGCATATAGGCAGGCACATGAAAGCATAAGGACGGCTTTGCTTGATCTAGGCTTCGAGGCGAAGTTGTCCCGAGAACAGAAGCCTGGCACCAACAATGCTTTTTGTTCTGCCAGTTGGCTTCCCTACGACATAATCCTGGAGCACAAGGGTAAAATAGGAGGAAGCGCTCAAAGAAAAAGCGGCAAGGTTCTATTACAGCATGGCAGCATTTCATTGCCTGAAGAGGTAGACCGAGACTATCTAAGAGACAAAATAGCGGAGAATTTTGGAAAGGTTCTGGGAATAAAATTAGAAACTCAAAATTTGACTGACGAAGAAATTTCCCTATCAAAGAAGCTTGTCGAAGAGAAATATGGGAAATGGAAGTGGAATTATAAGGGGCGGTTTCTCTTTCTCAAGAGAGATTGATAAATGACGGAGGTGTTTCTATGAAGTTGCTGATAATAGGCAGCGGTGCTGCAGGTTTAACGGCGGCGCAATTTGCGCGGAAGACAAATAAGCTGGCGGAGATAACGGTGCTCGGTAACGAGTCTTACAGCGAGTATTCTAAATGTGGATTGCCTTATGTTATTAGTGGAGTTATCCCAAGCTTTGACGACCTAATAGAATTTCCGAGGTCCTGGTTCCAACACTTCAAAATCAATCTAGAATTGGAGACCGAAGTATATGATGTGGATCCCGAAGGAAAGACGGTAAAATCCATATCCTTACCAGATGGAAGGAAAGAAGACCATCATTACGATGTCTTGGTAATTGCCACCGGAGTAAGTTCCTGGGTCCCGGAAATTGAAGGTGCGTTCTTGGATGGCGGGAGATTGAAAGAAGGAGTGCTCACCCTTCGAACCATGGATGATGCAAAGCAAATCCATGGACGCGTGGACAAAGGCAAAAGAGCTATGATTGTTGGTTCCGGGTTGATTGGAATGGAAATGGCGGAGGCTCTTTCTGTGAGAGGAATGGAGACATATGTTAGGCTGAGAACCCACGTGCTCACAGGTATGATTGATGAGGATATGGCTGGTCTTGTGCAGAAGAGTGCAGCAGCGCGCGGCATACATTTTATCCCGAGAGTTACTGCTTCAAAAATAGGTGGTGAGGAGAAGGTAGAATATGTAGTTCTGAAGAATTTGGATACCGGGGAGGAATCTGAGTATCCTACGGAGCTTGTGGTCATATCTGCCGGAAGCAAAGCTCATGTTGAGATAGCGGAAAAGGCAAAATGTCAGATTGGTTCCACGGGGGGGATAGTAGTTGATAACAGGTGTGAGACATCCGTGAAAGGTATTTATGCTGCTGGCGACTGCACCGAGTATCCCGATTTCGTTACCGGAAAACCAGTCTTGATAGGCTTGGGCAGTATTGGAGTTAAACAGGGGCGAGTTGCAGGAGTGAACGCTGTTGGGGGGAAGGAGGAAATGCCGCCAGGTATTCTAAACAATAGAACCACCGAACTGTTTGGCCTGGAGATATCTGCCGTGGGACCCACTATGAAGGAGTTAAACAGAGCGGGAATTGAGCCTGTTGTAGGCAAATTCAGCGGTTCAACCTTGCCAGATTACTTTCCTGGCAAAAAAGCTATTGCTGTAAAAGTCATGGCTGACCCGTATGATGGAAGGATTATCGCAGCACAGATTGTAGGAGAAGAGGATGTGCACCAACGCATTAATGTCTTCGCCACCGCCATTTTTAAGAATATGACTCTTGAAGACTTTATGAAGTTAGAAACCTGTTATGCACCACCAGCCGCCCCTACGTTGGATTGTATGACCCTGGCTGTGGATGCAGCTTTGATGAGATGGAAAAGAAGGTGAGCTGTAGTTTTCCGGCAAAGTGGTTTATGACATGTAATAAAGCATCAAGGGAGAATAATGGCTGAAAATATACAGAGGTTAAGGACTCCCGCCTGGTTGAAGAGACCTATACCCCGTGGGGAGAAGGTAACAAGGATTCGGAATGTAGTTCATCATTGGAATTTGCACACGGTCTGTAAATCTGCTGCCTGCCCCAACCGCCAGGAGTGCTACTCTCAAGGCAAGCTCACCTTTATGATCCTGGGTAATATCTGCACCAGAAATTGCTCCTTTTGCAAAGTGCAGACGGGAAAGCCTCTGCCACCTGACCCTGACGAGCCAGAGCGACTTTGTGAAGCGGTAACAGAGCTGGGATTGAAATATGTAGTCATTACCTCCGTTTGCCGAGATGATCTTCCTGATGGAGGGGCAGCACAGTTTGCTCAGGCGACAGAGATTCTACACCATAATGGTTTAGATACAGGAGTTGAGGTTCTCATACCCGATTTTCGAGGCTCCTTATCGGCGCTGGAGAAAGTGGTTGCTGCTCAGCCGACCGTCTTGAACCATAACGTGGAGACAGTTCCCAGACTCTATTCAGAGGTACGACCCCAGACAAAATACCAGTGTTCCTTAGAGGTTCTAAAAAGGGCGAAATCCTTAGACAAGCGGCTTTTGACGAAATCTGGGCTCATGTTGGGGCTGGGGGAAAGAGAAGATGAAGTGATAGCAGTTATGGAAGACCTGAGGGAAGCCGAGTGTGATTCCATCACTCTAGGCCAGTATATGAGACCCTCCCTGGAGCATCATGAGGTGGTAAGATATGTTACTCTTGACGAATTTGCCCGATA
>JAUWWO010000067.1 GCA_030616825.1 Candidatus Margulisiibacteriota bacterium
GGCATCATATGAGGAGGAGATTGGAGTGGGACGTGGCATGAAACGCAGGAGAGGATTTATCGAATTCGTAAAGAATATCTTTGTGGGGCTGCTTCTGATCGGTATTGTTATTGGAAGTTTCTGGGTGAGTTTTCTCATTGGCAAGAGGGTCCTGGTTCCAGTGAAACCTCTGGCTACAGCGGAACTTTTACCCATTGAGGAGAGTATCCCATTTGAGGAAGAGACAGAGTTCCCTGTGGTTTTGGCGACCCCTGAAGAATCTTCTGTTTCCGAGGTTCCCTCAAAGAAGGTTGAACCAAAGCCTGAGCCACTGGAGAAGATAAGATATTATAAAGTTCAAGCAGGTCTTTTTGAAACCAGGACAGAAGCTCAAGCACTTGTGAGAGAACTTAAAGAAAAAGGGTTTACGTCTTTCATAAGAGAGGTAGACTCAGCATCGAGAGTTCAGGCTGGAGCATTCAGGACAAAGGACAGGGCTCAAGTCTTGGTCGATCAGCTTAAAGCCAAGGGCTTCGAATCGGATATCATTTACGAATAAAAACAAAAGGAGGAGAAGGATTAAAATGGGAATCTATGATTTTATTTTTGGGCATTTTTCAAGGGACCTGGGGATTGACCTGGGGACCGCGACCACGCTTGTATTTGTGAAGGGAGAGGGAATAATCCTTTGTGAGCCTTCGGTTGTGGCCATCAATAAGGATACAGACAAGGTTTTAGCAATAGGCAATGAAGCAAAGGGAATGCTCGGGAGGACCCCTGGCAATATCGTGGCAATAAGACCCATGAGGGATGGAGTTATTGCTGACTTTGAAGTCACAGAGATGATGCTCAGGCACTTTATAACCAAGAGCCACAACAGATCTGCTTTTGTAAGACCAAGGATTGTGATCGGAGTTCCTTCAGGCATCACCGGGGTTGAGAAGCGAGCAGTGCTTGATGCAGCGATGCAGGCGGGAGCAAGGGAAGCGTATCTTGTTGAGGAACCCATGGCCGCTGCAATTGGGGCCAACCTTCCTATCTCCGAACCCGCAGGGTCGATGATTGTGGATGTTGGTGGAGGCACGACTGAGGTTGCAGTCCTTGCTCTTGGAGGAATTGTGGTTTCCAAATCCATCAGGGTTGCCGGAGATGAAATGGATGAGGCAATAATATCTCATTGCAGAAAGAATTATAACCTGCTTGTTGGTGAGCGCACTGCGGAACAGATAAAAATAGATCTTGGGTCTGCTTATCCACTTGGTGAGGAGCGAACGGTTGAGGTCCGTGGAAGAGATCTGGTTACCGGACTTCCAAAGACCCTGACCCTTACATCATCTGAAGTAAGGGATGCCTTATCTGAGCCTGTATCCACTGTTGTTGACGCAGTGCGTATGACCCTGGAGAAGACTCCACCAGAGCTTGCAGCAGATATCATGGATCGAGGGATTGTCATGGCTGGGGGAGGCTCACTCCTTCGAGGCCTTGATAAACACTTAAGCCAGGAAACGGACATGTCGGTTTATGTGGTGGATGATCCGCTGTCATGTGTGGCTTATGGAACTGGCAAGATTTTAGATGAAATCGAAAACTTAAAGAAGATCCTGATAATGCCCAAACGAGGATAGTAGGGAAAGAAGTTTTGTAGTAATTTGTTTGCTTTTTTAAGCTTGCATCAAATTTTAGAATTCCCACAAGGCTAAAGTTATTATTTCATGCATCGTCAGCCAAGCAACAGAAAAAAAATTTTTGTAACCGTCGCTTTAGTGCTGCTCTTTGTTGTATTTATAAATCTTCCTGTTGTTAGAAAAGCTGCCCCGTCAAGGATATCAAGGAGACTCATATTAAACACTATCTATCCTTTTCAGTATGCCTTTTCGGCGGTCTTCTCAAAGGTCGCTCAGTCCATAAGCACCGTGGTAACCTTATGGAGTGCTTCTTCCGAGAATAAGAAACTAAAGGAAGAGATCGCTCTCCTTAGAGCCAGGACAAATATATTACAGGAGGCTGCTTCTGAGAATACCTCACTTCGTGAGAGTTTGAGGTTTAAGACTTCAAACCCATATGGATTTAAACTTATTGCTGCCGAGGTGATATCCCGTAGTCCAAGCAACTGGTTTGAGACAGTTTTTATAAATAAGGGCGCTAAGGACGGGCTCACTCCAGATCAGGCCGTGATATGCAAAGATGGTGTTGTTGGCCGAACGGTTGAAGTGGGCAGGTTTTCCTCCAAAGTGATGCTCATAACTGATCCCGAAAGTTCCATCGGGGTGATGAAGAAAGGGTCCAAGGATTTAGGAATCGCTGTAGGCGGAGCGATGAACTATCTTCAGATAAAGTATGTGGCGGCAGCATCGACTGTTGATACTGGAGATAAGATGTTGACCTCGGGAATGGGAGAAGTTTTCCCCAGAGGAATTCCTGTAGGGGTTGTTACCAAAGCCTCTGCCAGGGATTATGATATTTTCAAATATGTAGAACTTAAACCACTGACAGATTTCGCAAGGCTTAATAAGGTGTTTGTTGTTATAAGATAGAAGGTTTTGTAGTAACTTGTTTGCTTGTTAGAAGGTTTTCTCGCTAATCATCAGTGGTAAGCATTAGCTGGTTTCGCGAATTATGCGAATCCCCTTGAATCGCGAATTACGCTAATTAATTCTAATAACGCGAATTGTGCTTCCCCTGTGGGGGAGGCATTAGAGTCATTGGAGACAAAAACCTGGGATTTTAACAAGCAATTAGCGAGAAAAACCTTAGAATAATCTATGTTAAAAAAAATATTTATTATCTTATTCTTTATCGCCGTAGCTGCACTGCAGACTGCACTCTCTCCTCGCATAGCAATATTCGGAGTTAAACCAGATTTTTTGCTCATCGCAGTGGTTGTCTGGGGTGTCACCCGTGGTGGAAAAGAAGGAGGAGCTGTTGGCCTGGGCGCAGGTTTTTTGGAGGACATACTTTCAGCTAATTTTTACATCCATACCCTTACCAAAGCCATCGCTGGTTTTTTCTCCGGAGTGATCAAAAGGAATTTCGGTATGGCTTCGGGACTCATTTATATCACAACTGTAGGGGCATTGACTCCGATAAGTTACATTCTGGAGATCATTGCATTTTATTTCTTTTTTGGCAGACAGCTTCCTGGAGCCTATTCGATTTTCTCTGTTATGATTTTGTCTGCTATATATAACGCCGTTTTAACAGCAGTCCTTTTTCCAGCTATTGTCAGGGTGGGAGAGAAGCTCTCAGGGGACAGCAGAGATACCCTGAGAGAATATAAATTGTACCGAATGTAAATTTTTAGTTGGGAGTCGCCGTATGGAAGATGGATTCAGCCCTCAAGCCCGGGCTTTTACATTTATATTGGTGCTTGTATTTGTGCTTATTTCGGCGAGACTGTGGCAGCTTCAGATACTTGAAGGAGCAACTTATTCCAGGCTTTCGGCGGAAAATGCGGCACGGACCATTCCCATCGTTGCTCCACGAGGTATCGTATACGATCGATACGGCAAGGTGCTTGTTTCCAATCGAGCTATTTTTTCAGTATACCTCTTACCGAAAGCAGTTGACTCCTCTGAGCTTGATCTCCTGCTAGAAAAACTTTCAACACCCCTTGCTATTAATAAAGAAGATATTTTAGCTAAGATCGAAAAATATAAGTCTTCTCCATTTGAGCCAGTTCTTTTAAAGAGAAACATCCCTTTATCTCTGGTGACAAAACTGGAGGAGCAAAAGGGCAAGTATCCAGGTGTTGTTGTGAGAACTCAACCGGCCAGGCGTTATCCTCATGGTAAGCTTGGTGTTCATCTTTTAGTGTCTGTGGGTGAGGTAACAAAAGAGGAGCTTAAGAAGTTACGGAATCTTGGGTACAAAATTGGAGATCTTGTGGGCAAAGGAGGAGTTGAGGCAAGCTACGATAAGTATCTCAGGGGAATTGATGGAGGGCAGCTTCTCGAAGTAGATGTTTATGGGAAACCCATAAGGACGAAAACGTCACTCGATCCTGTGCCTGGCAAGGATCTTTTACTTACGATAGATCTGGAACTGCAGCGTGTTGTAGAGAACTCTCTTGCAGGGAAAGAAGGCGCAGTGGTGGTCATGGATCCCCGTAGCGGTGAGATATTGGCTATGGCCTCTTCTCCAAACTATGATCCAAACATTTTTGCTGAACCGATGGAGGAGGGGGAATGGGAGCGGCTTGATAAGAGGGGACACCCCTTTATGAACAGAGCGCTGAGTGTGTACCCGCCTGGTTCAACTTTTAAGGTGGTCACTCTTTCCGCGGCACTTAAGGGAAAAGTTGCAAAGCTCACTGAAGTAATAGAGTGTGTTGGTTCATTTGAGTTAGGGGACAGGGTTGCTAAATGTTGGGAAGAGGAAGGTCACGGGGAACTGAACATTTTAGAGGGATTAGTCTGGTCCTGTGATGTTGTGTTTTATGAACTAGGGCTCCGGGGAGGAGTGGACTTGCTTTCCAAATATGCAAAAGAATACGGATTAGGTCATCGCACAGGAATTAATCTTCCTGGAGAGGCAGAAGGATTTGTACCAACGGCACAGTGGAAGAAAAAGACACATGGGGAGGCATGGGTGAAGGGGGATTCAATAAATATGGGAATTGGCCAGGGGTTTTTGCAGGTTACCCCGCTGCAGATGGCAAATCTTTATAGTGGGATAGCAGTGAGCAAGCGCTA
>JAUWWO010000071.1 GCA_030616825.1 Candidatus Margulisiibacteriota bacterium
CGTTATAATAAAGCTAATGAAAAGGGCAGCCCCAAGTAGTATTGCAATAGCTAGAGTATCCGTTAAAATTCCCAAAAAGGGATTTACGGTTAAATCAAGAATTAAGCGTTTTTTAGATGACAAGATTTTTATTCACCCTTTCCCAGAAAGAGTTTCTTTAGTGTTTTTTCTCCTCCAACAGATGTGAGCGCTATGATTGAGGTTCCTTCTTCTATACGGCTTTCTCCTCTAGGGAATATAACTTCTTCTCCCTTTAAGATCGATATTATTAATGAATCCTTAGGTAGTGATAGGTCCCTTATTTGTTTGTTGGCCACAGGGGATCCGGACTCAATCTTCATCTCCACAATGGAAATCTTACCCTTTTTCAGGGAAAGAAGTGTGACCATATCCCCAACTGTTGACTCTTCTTCTATGAGCTTTGAAATTATTTGAGTGCTCGATACTGTATCCACTCCCAGGAAGCGGAATGTGCCTTCGTTTTTTGGGTTGTTTACCCTGGCTATTACTCTGGGGACTTTGTAGCTATCCTTTGCGAGCTGGCATATTATGAGGTTATCTTCATCATCTCCGGTCACGGCAACGACTACAGCTGCTTTCTCTATTTTGGCTTCTTCAAGTTTTAGTGGGTCACATCCATCTCCAGCAAGGATTAAAATATTATCCAAATCCTCAGCCAGTCTTTTTGCGACTTCTTCATCTTTCTCCATAATGATTATATCATGGTCACGTTTCGCTAAGTTTTTTGCCAGGGCTTCTCCGACCTTTCCCCCTCCAACGATTAATATGTGCATCATTTACCCCCTTTGCCGAGCAGTTTCCCTTTGATCAAATTTGCTCCAATGGTGGTCATACATATTGTGTCCAGTCCAAATCTCTTGTAGATGTGTGCTCTCTCTGGGTCATAGATTCTAGCGATCACTTTTGGAACGTTGTACATCCTTCGGGCGATTTGTCCGATCATTATATTCGAGTTATCTCCATTTGTTACAGCAGCTACAGCATCAGCTCTCTCTATACCTGCGCGTTTTAGTATATCCGGGTCAAAGCCAATCCCGGTTATGGTGATTCCATTAAAGGCGCTTCCGAGCCTTTTGAATGATTTTGGGTTTTTATCTATTATCACCACATCGTGGCCTTCGGATGAGAGCATCGTTGCAAGCTGAGATCCAGCCCTTCCACAACCGACAATTATCACGTGCATGATTATATGCTCCTTTCTTTCTTTACTAGATTCATGGTTCCGATGAGCATTCCCAGCATCAGAAAAGCACCAGGAGGCAGTATCATTACCAGGAGAGGATTATAGCTTGCCCCAAGAATGGGTACCCCAAGAAAGGTCCCAGCTCCAAGGATTTCTCTGATTCCACTCATAACTGTGAGTGTTAAAAAGAAACCAATTCCCATTCCAAGTCCATCAGCTGCCGACTTGATAACTGTATTTCTTGAGGCAAAAGCTTCTGCGCGTCCAAAGATTATACAGTTCACAACTATCAGTGGGATAAATATTCCAAGGGCCTTATGGAGTGGGGGAAAGGCAGCAGCCATGACCAGGTCCACAATTGTGGTAAACGAGGCGATAACTATTATGAAGGTAGGGATCCTTATCCTGGCAGGGGTTATTTTCCTGATCGATGATACCAGCACATTTGAAGACACCAGCACAAACGTTGTTGCAAGGGCCATGCCTGCTCCGTTTATGACAGATGTCGTTACCGCAAGCGTAGGACACATTCCAAGGAGCATCCTAAGTACCGGGTTTTCGTTTATTATCCCTTTAGTGATTTGTTGCACTAGACCCAAGTTTTTATCCCTTTAACCTTTTAGTTCCTGTGAGTACCCCTCCAGAGATTATGAGCTTTACAGCATCCTCAAGTCTCATATCGAGCATGATTACCTCGTTTGCGGGAACAACTATCATAAACCCTGTCGCAGGAGTTGGAGTATTTGGTATAAACACATTTAAGTATTCCTTTTTCTTCCTCTTCTTGATCTCCGGAACCCCTGGCCCGGTTACGAATCCTATGGAGTAGATACCGCGTCTGGGGTACTCAACAGCACAAGCCCTTCTGAATGCTTTGGTTTCTTTTTGAAGAAAAAGGATCTTATTGATCTGCTTGGTAGATGAATATATTGCATTGATCAGTGGTAATTTGTAAAGGAGGCGTTCTCCTCTGAGCAGTATCCTTTTGCCAAAGACGTATGTGGTGAGATATCCGACAAGAAGGATCAATGTCAGTGCAGCCAGTATTCCGAGCCCGGGAAAGTAGAAACCTGTTACTGTGGATATTATTCCACCCAAGAATCCATCGGCAAAGGAGAAGATAATCCAGCACAGCCAAATAGTTATGAAGGCCGGCAGCAGTGCCATCAGCCCATTTAAGAAATATTTTCCAATTCTCTCCCACATTTTATTTTCGCGGTTTTAGCACGCCTCCTGATACGACGTATTTGAAGGCATCATCAATTCTCATGTCCAGGAGCTTTACCGTTGCTGCTGGTACCATTATCAAGAACCCGGTGGCTGGGGTGGGGGTGTTGGCGATAAAGATATTTACCATTTTCTTTTTTTGTGTTTTCTTTTTTATCTCTTCTGCCACCTCGCTTGTGACAAAGCCAATGGAATAAATCCCTTTTCTTGGGTATTCAACGATACATGCCTTTCGGTATCCTCCTTCCCCTTTCTCCATGAAGAGCACATCATTTACTTGTTTTGCAGAGGAGTAAATGCTTTTTATTATGGGAAGCCTGTACAGAACCCATTCACCCAGTTTAAATATTTTTTCACCTATGATGTATGTTACAAGAAAGCCGGTTATGAATATAAGTATTATTGTTGCTGCAAATCCCAACCCCGGTATATGTTTTCCTGTTATTAGATTTACAACTCCTCCAAGTATCCCATCCAAAAAGTTGAACATAAAGAAGACAAGCCATACAGTAACAAATAGTGGCAGTAGGGTAAAAAGGCCCTTAAAGAAGTATCCGCTGATTTTAGCCCACATTTCTTTCTCCTTTTTTATCTATTTGGGGATAGATTATATCACAATGGACATTTCTTATCTACGGTCTTGTCTTACAAAAGGGTTGTGGTATAATTGCCACGCCAGATTAGTAAAATAAAGGAGGGATGGATTTTGTCGCGTACAACAAGGGCATATATTCTCATTGAGGCCTTGCCCGGGAAGGCCATGGAGCTCACAAAGTTGGTCAAGGAAATGAAGGGGATAAATACCGTCCATTTGGTAACAGGCCCATATGATGTCATAGCTTTTGCTGAGGCACTGGACTTAAAGACCCTCGGTGAGCTCATCGTAAAGAAGATTCAAGCGACGGGCTGTGTAGCCAGAACCCTCACCTGTATAACGGTTGAAGAGTAAAGTTTAAAGGACTTTTTCTAGACCCTTCGATAAACTCAGGGCAAGCCCTTCCGCTTTGCTCGGGTTCTATCATGAAGTAGCCTGTTTATTGCTGCCAGGAATGCTTTTGCCGAAGCCACAAGGATGTCTATGTCCGCTCCATGTCCTATGAATATTCGTCCGCCTTTGGTGACCCGGACCGTTACCTCTCCAAGTGCATCTGCCCCACCTGTTATGGCCTGAATGGAATAATCCAGGAGTTTTGGTTTGGTCTTTGTCAGCTTTTTGATAGCGCTATACACTGCATCAACCGGGCCAGCTCCCGCTACTTTTGATTTTACGCCTTTCCCTTTAAACACAAGCTCTACTTCAGCGGTAGGTTTAGATTTTGTGCCGGCGGTTACCCTCATTCCTTTAAATTTATATGTTTCAGGAACAGCATATGCCTCTTCAGCAACGATGGATTCCAGATCTCGTTCTGCAATCTGTTTTTTCTTGTCTGCCAGCTTTTTAAATCTCTCGAACGCTTTCTCGAGCGCTTCTTTTGACAGTTCGTAGCCCATGTCCTTTAATTTTTTTGCAAATGCATTTCGTCCTGAATGTTTGCCAAGCACCAGTTTACTTTCAGTGAGTCCTATATCTTCGGGGTTCATTATCTCGTACGTTTCTCTAGCCCGAAGAATACCTGCCTGATGTATTCCTGCCTCATGGGCAAAGGCATTTGCCCCAACGATGGCTTTATTTGGCTGAACTATAAGCCCGGTGAGGTTGCTTACCAGTCTGCTTGTCTTGTAGATTTCCTTTGTATTGATGCCAGTCTCGGCATCGTAGAAATCCCTTCTGGTTTTGATGGCCATGACCACTTCCTCAAGGGAGCAGTTACCAGCGCGCTCTCCTATTCCATTGATGGTGCACTCAACTTGTGTTGCACCAGCCTTGACTGCTGCAAGGGAATTTGCCACTGCAAGGCCAAGGTCGTTGTGACAATGTACGGATACATTAACCCTTCCGATGTTTGGGACGTTCCCCATAACTCCTGTGACCAGCGCTACAAATTCGTTGGGCATGGTGTAG
>JAUWWO010000023.1 GCA_030616825.1 Candidatus Margulisiibacteriota bacterium
ACAACCACGCCGCCTGCTTTGATAACTTTTACTGCTTTGGCGATCTTTTCTTTTTCGAGTTTCTTTGGGTTTAGCTTAATTATTTTAGTCATGGCTTATAAGAATTAAATGAGGATATCTCTTCAATGCTTTTTTTATGTTTGGCTTTTGGATGTTCCTCTGCAGAATATCCAAGAGAAATCATGGATACGATTTTCTTTGATTTTGGGATTTTAAGGACTTCTTTTGTGCGATGTTCACTGTACCAGCCCAGCCAGCATGCACCCAGTCCTAGTTCTGTGGCTTGAAGTAGAAAATGCTCAATTGAAGCTCCAATATCAAGTAGATAAAACAGCAGTCCCTGGACGATCCTTCCAAGAGAGTTTATTGCTAAATCCGGCTCAGCAACTACAACTACTATAACTGGAGCCTGTCTTGCAAACTTGTTTATAAAGAAGATTCCAGAAAAGGCGACATCGCAGACTCTTTCTTTGAGCTCTGGTTCATCGATGATTATGTATTTCCACGGCTGGACGTTGGATGCAGATGGAGCAAGACGTGCTGCTTCGATGCAGGAGAGAATTTTGTCACGTTCGACAGGTTTACTTTGGTATTCTCGTATGCTTCTACGTTTATTTGCTAAGTCTAGGAATAAATTCATAATAATCTTCCAATCACATATTCGTCTTCAATATCCGTGATTTTAACCGCTACGAGTTTACCAATCAAGCTATTTTCGCCTTCGAAGAGCACCCTTATGTAACTTTCAGTTAAGCCCTCAAGGAGTCCGGATGATTTATCTGTTGATTCTACCAGGACTTCTTGTGGCGCTCTTTTTGCTTGCTTTGCAAAGTCTCTCATAAGTTTAGTGCGAAGAGATTGGATCTTATCTATTCTATTTTTAATTATTTTAGAGCTGACCTGATTTGGAAGATTTGCAGCTCCTGTTCCTGGTCTAGCTGAAAAATGGAATGCATGGATCCTGCTGAATTTAATTTTTTTTAGAAGTTTTAAGGTATTGGCAAAAGCTTTTTCATCTTCTCCAGGGAAGCCCACGATTACATCGGTATTCAAGGAAACTTTTGGTATTTTCTTTGTGATTAATTTAATCAGATTTAGATAATCTTTAACACAGTATCCTCTGTTCATTGCCTTAAGTATCCCATCGTCACTTGATTGTAGCGGAATATGCAGGTGTTTGCACACTTTCGGGGTTTCGGCAGTACAGTTGATTAGTTCTTCTGTAATGAACTGTGGTTCTAGAGAGCTTAGTCGAATTCTTAGGAGGCCTTCGATTTTAGAAAGGTCTTTTATGATGTGGGGTAGGGTGGTCCGGTTTTCGATTAACGGTTTTCGATTAACGGCTTTGTCTGTTCCGTATGCTCCCAGGTTAATTCCGGTTAGAACGATCTCCTTTACTCCTTCCTTGACTAGTTTCCTTGCTTCCTCAAGAACTTCATCAGCTGGTTTGCTTCTTATTTTCCCTCTTGCGTATGGAACTATACAGTAGCTGCAGAACTGTTCACACCCATTTTCAATCATCAGATTCGTCCTTATTCGTGGGGGTGGGGTGGCGGCTGGTCTCATCTCTTGTCTCTCATCTCTCGTCTCTTTTAAATATTTTAAAACATCTTTCTTATCTCTATTCCTCACAATAATATCTGCTTCACCGACCCGTGCTATTTCCTCCGGTGCCACCTCGACATAACAGCCAGTTACAATGATCTTTGCTTTTGGGTTTCTTCTTCTTGCCTGTCTTATTGCATGACGTGATTTTTTGTCAGCATTTCCTGTAACAGTGCATGTATTGATGACGTAGATATCAGATGGCAGATGAAAGTCTGTAATCTCAAAGTCCTTATCTAAAACCTGGGATTTCATAACTTCGGTTTCGTATTGGTTGGACTTGCAACCTAATGTGTAAAATGCTATTTTGACCATAATGATGCGTTCCCTTTTAATTAGTCTAACAATTATAGCATTCATGGTTGCCTCAGTCAGTAGTGTAGTTGCAACCCCATATCCGGTAATATTCATCCACGGCATAGGCGATTCGTCTGTAGCCTGGAAGAATACAGGACCTGCAGTCAGTTCGCTTTACGAGGAATACTATAAAACTAAAACCCATCCTTATTTTTTGGCAGGGTCTGGGATAGGGGAGGGAAGATTTGATAAAGATTTTTCGGATAACATTCGCAATAGCTGTGTATATGTAACCTTTTCGGACCACTTTGCTTCACCGGAAGCTCTTGTGAGTGAATTAGAAGAGGTGATAGATGACACAAGAGATGAGACATGGACGAATTTCAGATCTTATTTCAAATCCAAAGAGGAAGTACGAGTAAACTTGGTATGCCACTCAATGGCGGGACTTGTTGCAAGAGAATACCTTGTCAGCCATCCAATGGATCATCACATTGACAGGTTGATCATGATCGCTGCTCCAAACCTTGGTAGCACCGGGCTCATATTTAACTGGGCTCCTGCAGGGCTGATGTTTGGCGGGATCGGCTTATCTATAATTACTGCAAACCCATTGCCTCTTGGTTTTACAGTTGTAGGCCTTGGCTGGGATATCATATCCCAGGCCCGTGGGGTAAAACTTCTTTCCCCAGCAGTAGAGGCAATGAAACCGGATTCTAAGTTCCTCCGAAAGCTGAATGATACCCCAATGCCAACTGATGTTAAATATGTTTGCATTATAAGCAATACGGAACAGTTGCCTCATGGTCTGGCAAATCGAATACTTGGATATAGTGGCGGGGATGGAGCGATTTCAGTTGACAGTCAAAAGTTAAAAGCAGAAAGCGTCCCGAATTTTAAAGATTTAAATTACACCGAATATTTAATCGACGCGCCGCATTATGAGGAACCGGATAAGGCGAAGGATAAGATTATTGAAGCGTTAGGGCTAAAAATGTAGGGACAGCCCTTGTGGCTGTCCGCGGACAGGGACGAGCCCTGTCCCTACATTTCGAATTCGTAGTTGATCATTGCTAGCACTGCAATCCCAGCTGTTTCCGTTCGCAATATCCTTTTCCCGAGTGAAACCGGTTTAAATCCTGCTTTGACTGCAAGTTCAACCTCTGCCTTTGAAAATCCACCTTCAGGGCCTATTGCGATGAGAATCGACTTTGCCTCTTTGTTTTGCCCTAGAATTTCTTTTAAGGTAGTTTTTTCCTCCATCTCCCAGGGTATTAGACAAAGATCAAAGTTCTGAGACAGCTGTAACGCCTCATCGAAAGTTTTTATCTCGTCGATCTTTGGAATAATTCCACGCGCGGATTGTTCTGCTGCTTCCTTTGCTATGCGTTGCCAGCGGGAGAGTCTTGTTGCCTTCTTTTGATCATCCAGTTTTATTATGGTCCGCTCAGTTATCACGGGAATGATTTTGTCCGCTCCAAGTTCCGTGCATTTTTGAATTATAATATCCATTTTTGCTTCTCTTGGAATGCTCTGCATAAGGATTACTTTAATAGTTGGTTCAGATTTCGCTCCCCGGGAGGAGATGGCCTCGCAGATGACTTTGTCAGCTCTGATTGCCTTGATCTCGGTAGCATACACACGGCCTGTTCCATCAAGGACGTCGATCTCGTCTCCAACCTTCAGTCGTAGAACTCGTCTTATGTGATCCACATCTCCACCACTGATGTTAATGGTCGATCTGTATATCTGATTTTGTGGAACGAAGAATCTGTGGGTCACTTTGTCTCTCCGCGTAATTTGCCAAATTTCTTAAGAAGTTCTGCCTCGCCTTTGGAAAGCTTGGTGGGGACCTCTGCCTCGAGGCTTACATACTCGTCTCCGCGGCCAATACCTCCAAGATGCGGTATTCCCCGTCCCCGGAGCCTAAGTGTTGTTCCAGGTTGTGTTCCAGGAGGAACCTTGAGCGTTGCAATACCGTCAATCGTTTGAATTTTTACTTCTGCTCCAAGGGTTGCCTGGATAAAGGTAATCTTCTTCTTGTAATAGAGATCAGAGCCATCTCGTTCGAAGTATGCATGAGGAGTAACCTTTATGAATATGTAAAGATCTCCAGGCCGGCCTCCTCGCAGTCCTGCGTTTCCTGCTTGAGAGATGCGGAGTCTGTGACCAGTGTCTACCCCAGCTGGTATTTTTATTTTTACAGTTTGGGATTTCCGGGCTCTTCCGGTTCCTCTGCACATTGAGCAAGGAGAAGAAATAACTTCTCCAACACCTCCACAGTTTGGGCAGGTAGTGATCTGAGTGAAAGAGCCAATCATCGTCCTCTGAGTCCTTGAAACCTGGCCTATTCCATTGCAGGTGTTGCACCTTGTGGGGCTTGTACCCGGGGCCGCACCCGATCCAAAGCATTTATCGCAGGTGACATAATGTTCAATTTTGATTTCTCGCGTTTCCCCGGTTGCCGCGACTTCCAGAGGAATAGTCAAATCATAACGTAAATCATCACCCTGCTCTGGACCACCCTTCTGGCGCCTTGGGCCTCTTTGCCTTCCAAAAAAACTCTCGAAGATATCTCCAAACCCGCCAAAACCCTCAAAACCTCGCTCGAACAGATCTCCAATGTCAAAACCCTCAAAGCCAGGGGATCCCTCAGGACCCACACGGCCATATGTGTCATATTGGGTCTTCTTTTTTGGATCGGACAGCACATGATATGCTTCGTTTATCTCTTTGAATTTTTCCTCTGCTCCGGGGTCCTTGTTTACATCGGGATGATACTGGCGGGCTAATCTTCGGAAGGCACGCTTTATTTCATCATTTGAGGCCTCTTGAGATAATCCAAGGAGTTCATAATAATCTTTATTTTTAGGCATTTAAAAATTACTTATTTTTCTTGTCTTTGTCTTCTTTTATTTCGTAGTCGGCATCAATGGTTTTGCCTTCAGGACCTTTTTCCTCTTTTCTGCCTTCGGCGGACTCTTGCTTTTCTCCTCCCGGGGCTTGTTCCCCAGTTTTGTATAGCTTAGATGATACTTCGAAGATATCACGCTGCAGGATCTCCATTGCATTTTTTATTGCCTCAGCATCCTTGCCACTTAAAGCAGTTTTTAAGTTTGAAATGCTTTGTTCGACTTTTTCCTTAAGAGATTTATCGATTTTGTCTCCAGCGTCTTTCAGGGTTTTCTCGGCAGTGTAAGCCAGTCCATCTGCCTGATTGCGGACATCTGCTTCTTCGTGTTTCTTTTTGTCCTCTGTTTCATGGGATTGTGCTTCCTTGCGCATCTTCTCCACTTCTTCTTTTGATAGTCCTGAAGAAGCAGTTATGGTGATCTTTTGTTCTTTTCCTGTTCCCTTGTCTTTTGCTGAGACGTTTAAAATCCCGTTTCGATCGATGTCAAAAGATACCTCAATCTGCGGGATTCCGCGTGGGGCAGGGGGTATTCCCACAAGGTGGAATCTCCCTAGGGGGCGGTTATCGCCGGCCATGGAGCGTTCTCCTTGAAGCACGTGTACCTCTACAGAAGTTTGTCCATCTGCTGCGGTTGTGAAGGTTTCACTTTTGGAAGTGGGTATTGTAGTATTCCTGGATATTAGAGGTGTCATAATACTGCCAAGGGTTTCTATCCCCAAAGAGAGTGGTGTGACGTCCAGCAGGACCAATTCCTTTACTTCTCCTGCAAGCACTCCTCCCTGGATAGCTGCTCCAATAGCAACTACTTCATCGGGATTAACCCCTTTGTGTGGTTCACGTTTAAAAAGTGTTTTAACGCCCTCCTGCAGCTTTGGCATTCTTGTTTGTCCGCCGACCAGCACAACTTCGTCGATTTTTTGAGGAGTCAGTTTTGCATCCGAAAGGGCTGTTTCGCATGGATGTTTGGTTCTGTCGAGTAGATCGTCGACCAGATGTTCTAGTTTTGCCCTGCCCAGTTTCATAAGCAGGTGTTTGGGACCAGTTTGATCAGCAGTTATAAAAGGAAGGTTGATTTCAGTTTCAAGGGTTGTGGAGAGTTCGCACTTTGCTTTTTCTGCGGCTTCCTTGAGGCGTTGCAGTGCCATCCTGTCTTCTTTGAGGTCAACCCCTGTATCCTTTTTAAATTCGGAAACGATCCAGCTTATGATCTTTTGATCCAGATCGTCTCCACCGAGATGCGTGTCTCCATTGGTAGCAAGTACTTTACACCCTCCTTCTTCCCAGACCTCAAGTATTGATATATCAAATGTTCCTCCTCCAAAGTCAAATACAGCTATATGTTCATCTTTTTTCTTTTCCAATCCATAAGCAAGAGATGCTGCAGTGGGCTCATTTATTATTCGCATTACCTCAAGCCCTGCAATTGTTCCTGCGTCTTTGGTTGCTTGCCGCTGACTGTCATTAAAATAGGCCGGGACAGTGATCACTGCTTTGTTTACCGGTTCACCAAGGTATGCCTCTGCATCGGCTTTTATCTTCTGGAGTATCATTGCAGAGAGCTCTGGTGGGGAATAGGTTTTATCTCCTAGAGCTACAAGTGCTTCTCCTTTTGGGCCTTGGATGATCTTATAGGGAACGAGTTTCAATTCTTGCGGTATCTCATCGAGCCGCCTTCCCATGAATCTCTTTATGGAAAAGATGGTATTTTCAGGGTTACTTACTGCCTGTCTTTTAGCTACGCGGCCAACAGTGCGGCTTCCATCCTTGCCAAAGG
>JAUWWO010000135.1 GCA_030616825.1 Candidatus Margulisiibacteriota bacterium
TATCCCCCAACTATGTACCACAAACCCTGCCTTGTTAGGCGCCTGCCAGCACGATCCAGAAACAACGGATCGCCATCAGTCTTCTCAAGCTTTGGTCTTCCTTTCTTAAGATATTTTTTTAGTGCGGCAACCGCAACCTCGCCAAGCGGCACAATGCGTTCCTTTCCTCCCTTCCCCATACACCGCAGAAATCCAACCTCCAGACTAAGGTGGTTCAAATTCAAACCTGTGAGTTCCGTCGCCCTGATCCCTGTTGCATAGAGTACTTCCATGATTGCTCTGTCCCGGAGTTCAATATGCCTCTCCCCTTTGGGATATTCCACCAGCCTTGTTGCCTCGGAGAAAGTAAGAGCTTTGGGAAGTTTCTTTCCCATCTTTGGAAATAAGACATCAATAGTCGGATCAGTCTTCATATATCCTTCCCGAAGCAGAAAATGCGAGAAGGACTTGATCGCTGCAAGCTTTCTTCCAATACTTGCACTGGAAAGCCCCTTTTTAACAAAATCTCCCATAAACGATACTATCGACTTCCTATCCAGGCCCTGAGGAGAAACAACGCCTCTTTTCCTGAGATACTCTATGAACTGTCTAAGATCCCGTCCATATGAGACAAGAGTATTTTTAGAATAGCCCTTTTCATAATCGATATAGTTTATGAATTCGGTGATGTATTTGTCCATATTACTTTAAAACTCCGTCCACCACCTTCTCCGCAATCATCACCCCTATTATCGTCTTGTTATCTTTTATCTTCCCATCGCGGACTAGCTTGAAAGCGTCGGCTACCGGCACTGGCTCAACACCGATAAATTCGTCTTCCTCGCTCTTTTGCGCTGTTTTAACCAGATCTGTTGCCAGAAAGTAACGAATGACCTCAGAACTGTATCCGGGCGAAGAATACGCAGCAAAGACAGGAGTAATTTTTCCGGTTTTGAATCCTGCTTCTTCTTCAAGTTCCCTTGCTGCTGCAGTTTGAGGGGCTTCACCCTTGTGCACCAGTCCTGCAGGAATTTCCAAAAGTTCCTCCTCAGCTGGCTTTCTAAATTGTCTTATGAGAACAAGCTTGTCCTCCGAAGTCAAAGCAATAATAGCCACAGCACCGGGATGTTCCACTATCTCCCTCTTTGAAGATCTCCCATCCGGGAGCTCCACCATATCCTCGCGCAAGGAAACAATTCTTCCCTTGTAAATATAATTGGTAGAAAGCGTCTTTTCAAAAAACTTACTTTTTGACACGGGAAACCTCTTTTATTATCTCCAAAACAAACTTTGCCGAACTAACCATGTCATCAATTGCAACCCTCTCCTGAGTTGTATGTACTCTATCTGCGCCTGTACCAAGTATTAATGTTGGAATTCCTAAAGCATTAAATATATTGGCATCAGACCCGCCACCGGTCCTCTTTACCTTTGGTTTTAACTTTGCCGCCTTTGCAACGCCAATAATAAGTTTTAATAGAGGATTATTTTTCTCGATCTTAAATGAACGATATGCAGGAGCAACCTTAAGTTTTAGCCTTGCTTTGTGCTTCCTGCAAGCTTCTGAAAGTATCCCCTCCATGTGTTCTATCTGCTTTTTAAGCTTCTTTGGATTATGACTTCTGGCTTCTCCCTTTAACTCCACCTTTTCCGGAATTATGTTTGTAGCCACGCCACCTTTTATGACTCCTATGTTTGCAGTTGTTTCAGCATCAATGCGTCCGAGCTTCATCTTGGAAATCGCAACACTTGCCACTTTTATTGCACTTATCCCCTCTTCCGGATGGACCCCTGCATGCGCTGCCTTGCCATAAACTTCTGCCTCTATGTTATCCTGCGATGGCGCCTGATTAATTATCTCGGGAACATCACCCCCATCCAGAGTAAACCCAAAATCAGCATCAAAATTCTTTTTGGACAGATTCTTGGAACCCAAAAGCCCTATCTCCTCTGCGACGGTAAAAAGGAGAATTATGTCACCGTGAGGAATACTATCTTCCCTCAAAGACCTTATCACTTCGAGTATCACAGCAATTCCTGCTTTATTGTCCGCACCAAGAATCGTTGTGCCGTTGCTCCCAATGTAACCCTTTCGTATTTGTGGATTTACGCCTTCTCCAGGAGACACAGTATCCAGATGCACATTCAATAATATCTTTGGAACATCCTTAAGATTTCCTTTTACTTCCGACCACAAGTTTCCGACCTGGCCACCAATAAGCTCCCCAACCCTGTCCTCGGCAACTCTAAACCCCGGCTTCCTCCCTTCCTATTTTACGTATTTCGCAATGGCTCCCTCATGCAATGAGAGACTGTTGATCCTAACTAATCTCAAGAATTTTTTAAGGAGCCTCTTTCTGTTGACCATCAAATTACCTTTCGGACGCTACATTAAGTGCTCATATCCTCCGGATTTTAACGGTTTCTCCGTTCCGCTTTCCTCAACTAACATTATCCCTTTTCTTTTCCCTACAATCTCCCCTACTATTGTTACAGGAGTTTTAGTTTTCTTTTTAACCGCTTTGGCA
>JAUWWO010000084.1 GCA_030616825.1 Candidatus Margulisiibacteriota bacterium
CCAGTCGCCGCCCACCTTAAAACCCGGCAGGCATCCTTTTTGTACCATCCTGTAAATCGTAATCGGACATAATCTTAAATATTCTGCAAGCTCCTTTACAGTTAAAATTTCTTCATTCATAACTTACCCCCTTAAAAAATAAAAAAAACCCCGGGAAAAACCCTAGGGTTTATTTTTGTTGGCAAAAATAAAAAATAAGTTTGCCACGCAGGTGGCCTCCAATTTTAGATTTAATTTAACCTTAATATACTATTTTAATCTTTTATGTCAAGTGGAATTTGTTTAAATTTAGCGTAACTAAAGGATTTTTAGAATGAGGAGGATTTGCTTGCCTTCACACTTTTTATGCTATTCTTCACCCATTGGGCTGCTAAGGGAGCATCTTTCCCATACACCGCACCAATCCGTTTTGCATACTCACCAGTCACTACAGCACCACCGATGATTACAGGAACATCTATTTCTTCCTCGATCAACTTTTCCTTAACAATCTTCATCTCTGACATCGTAGTTGTCAGAAGGGCTGAGAGCGCTACAGCATCAGCACGTTCACGTCTTACCGATCCTATGATCCTCTCAGTCGGGACATCCTTGCCAAGATCAATCACTCTAAAACCATTATTCTCGAGCATCATCCTGACTATATTCTTGCCTATATCGTGAATATCCCCCCTGACGGTTGCAAGCACGACGGTGCCAAGGGGCTTAACCTTTTTGCCTTTTAATCTCTTTTTGGCCAGTTCGAAACCAGCTTTCATCGCCTCAGCAGACGAAACGACCTGCGGCAAAAAGTATTTACCTGCCGAAAATCTCCGGCCAACGACCTCCATTGCTGGTATCAAAGCTTTATCGATAATAGTTTGGGGTTTATCTTTCTTTTTGATCAATTCCTTAACTAATAACTCAACTCTTTCCGAATCCCCTTCTATAACCGCGGTCTTAACTCCAGCAAGATTAGCTTTTTTTAGTTTCTTTTTAACTTCCCGCTTCCCCTTCCCCGCTTCCCTCTTCCCCCTCCACCTTTCACCTGCCTGACCGGTAGGCAGGCATTCAACCCTAAATTCATCAATCAATTTTTTGAGGGCTTTCTCCTTATTCTTTATCTTTTTAATGTCTTTAAACGCTTTCATCACTACTTTATCAGTTGGATCAATTATTACCGCGCCAACACTGTGAAGAAGGGCGAGCTTCAGGTAAATCGCGTTTAACTTACTTCGGCGCGGCATACCGTGAGATACATTACTTATACCAAGAACTGTCTTAACGCCAAGTTTCTCTTTTACCAATTTAGCTGCCCGAAGGGTTACAAGGGACGCCTCCACCCCTATTCCCGCTGTCATAACCAAAGTGTCGATAAAAATATCTTCCTTTGGAATTCCAACCCCCAGAGAACGATCGACTATCTTCTCTGCCACAGCGTATCTTCCTTCTGGAGTCTCTGGTATCCCGGAATCATCAAGACAGAGTCCTATAGCTGCTGCGCCAAATCTTTTAACCAGGGGTAAAACTTTTTTTAGTGATTCCTCCTTGCCAGTTGTTGAATTAACGAGCGGCTTACCAACAAAAGATTTTAGCCCTGCTTCCAAGACTGCTGGCTTGGGACTATCGATGGAAACAGAAATTCCAACTGAGGATGCGATCGCCTCGATAGCACTTCTCATTGAATTTACATCATCAGTCTCTGGAACGCCAACGTTTACGTCGATGATATCTGCTCCGGCCTTCTCTTGAGAGGCAGCTTCGCCTCTTATAAGCATTGTTTCCCCAGATCTTATTTCATCCTGGAGAAATTTCTTTCCAGTCGGATTAATCCTCTCTCCTATGACTAAAACTTTCTTTCCATACTCTGTAACTTTCGTCCTGCTTGCCAAACCATAGATAGGAATTATCCTACGGGTTACGGGTTGCGGGTTACGGGTTACGATCTCTCTTGTCTTTTTTATGTGCTCTGAATTAGTTCCACAACACCCGCCAACAATACTGACCCCCATTTTTATAAATCTCTTTGCATATTCTCCAAAGACCTCAGGAGTCATCTTGTACACTGCCATTCCCTCGACAAGCTCTGGAAATCCTGCGTTGGGCATAACGATAACCGGCTTCGTTGAGTGCTTCGTAATTTTTTCTATAACAGGCAAAAGGACCTCCGGACCGTTGCTGCAGTTTGCGCCTATTACATCTGCGCCTGCTGATTCGGCAATAAGCACAAAAACTTCAGGAGGTGTGCCGGTTACTGTGATACCACTGTTCTCAAAGGTCATCATTGCGAGCACAGGGAGAGATGTATTCTCTTTCACGGCCATAACAGCAGCTTTGAGCTCCTGAACATCGGTCATGGTTTCAACGCTTACAAGATCTGCACCAGCTTCCTCGAAAATTCTAGCTTGTTCGGCAAAAGCATCATATGCCTCATCGAACGTAAGTTCCCCCATTGGTCGAAGCAACTTCCCGGTTGGGCCAATATTAGCAGCAACAAAAACCCCTTCTCTTGCTACTTCCTTCGCAAGGGCAACCCCTTTAAAGTTTATTTCTCTGACCTTATCTTGAAGATTAACCTCTGCAAGTTTTATTCGATTTCCACCAAAATTGTTCGTCTCTATAATATCTGCCCCTGCGGCAACATATGACGCATGAACAGATCTTACAATCTCCGGATTTGTAATGTTTAACTCTTCAAGAGGAGCCCCGGGTTTGCCCCCTTGATCCAAGAGCAACGTTCCCATTGCTCCATCGATAATCAGTATTTCTCTGTTTAATCTCTCAACTAATTTTTTAGCCATTATTCGGGCTTCATTTTTTTTATTTCCAAGGACATCTGTTAACTTACGGGGATGGTAAATGAAAAGGTGCTGCCGTGACCCAACCCCTCAGACTCTACCCAGATACGCCCTCCATGTGCCTCAACAACCTCTCTGGCAATAGCAAGGCCAATCCCCGCTCCACCAATCCGCCTAGTTAACGAACTGTCTACCTGATAGAATCTCTCGAACACCCTGTCAAGATTTTCTTTGGCAATCCCAATACCTGTGTCAGAAACCGAAACCACGATATCACGATCGCTGCGCCGTACCCTTACCGAAATCTTGCCTCCCGCGTCATTAAACTTTAGGGCATTCCCAAAGATGTTGGCAAAAGCCATGCCAAGCTTCTCGCCGTCTGCCGGGGCTTCGGGAAGTCCCTCATCCACCGCCACATCAAGCTTAATCTCCTTTTTTTGGACTTGCGCCGTCATCCCAGCGATAACCTCGTCTATTATATCTTTAACGGATGTGGGGGATTTCTTAATTTCCATCTTGCCCGTGATAATACGCGAAAAGTCAAGCAGACTCTGTATTAATTTTCCAAGGTGCTTGCTCTGCAACCGCACAGTTTGAAGGAACTCTTCCTGCTTTGAAGAAACCTTTCCTACCTTGCCTGCAAGAATAAGCGAAACAAAACCCTCAATGGAGGTCAAAGGAGTGCGCAGCTCATGTGAGATCGTTGAGATAAATTCAGACTTCATCCTGTCTGCTTCTCTTTCTTTTGACATGTCGTGAAGAATTATAACCATACCTTGGACGTTTCCTTCCGAATCTTTTAGCATTGCTGCGTTGAAATGTACTGGTATCTCTTTGCCATCTTTTGCATTAAGGGTGAGATCAGATTGCCTTAAGGCCCCGCTCTTTCTTACCTTTTCCATGGCCTGTATCGCCTTTTCTCTGTCTTTTCCAGGAAATAGCTTCGGGATAAACCTCTGTCCAATAAGCTCTTCATCATTATATCCAGTTAAATCTTCTAAGGTTTTATTCACCATTTCAATAACGCCATCAGGATTAACTGCAACAAGCCCTTCAGCCATAGTAGCAATAACGTTCTCAGAATAAGACCTCCATTCACGTGCTTCCTTGGTCCTCTCGGTGACCTTATGTTCTAATGTCTTTCGATAACCCTCTACTCCCTTTCTGTATCTTGCAAGTTCCCCTACCATTTTGTTGAATTCCCCGGTGAGTTCTCCTATTTCATCGCTTGAAGTGACATCCACTGGTATAAGATCCCCCCCGGCAACCTTCTTCATTCCAGAGACTAATGTCCTGAGTGGTCTTGTGATAATGCCG
>JAUWWO010000029.1 GCA_030616825.1 Candidatus Margulisiibacteriota bacterium
AAGTATGTCCGAAATGCGGCCAAAAGATGAACTCTATGACTTACAGAAATTCAAAAGTGATAATTGACTTATGCGATAAGTGCAAGGGTGTCTGGCTGGATCAAAATGAATTTGAAAAGATAGTAAGATATCTTAAAGATTTGATGTGGGGAAAGCCATCCGAGGAATATTCGGCAGAGCTTGCAAAACAGTTTTTAGATATACTCTTGCATCCAACCCATCTTCTCTCCGAAATAAAAGATTTCTTCGTTGTCATGAAACTTTTAGAGTTACGCATAATGGCAGAACATCCAGCACTCGCAAAAGCGATAGCGGCAATAAACAGAAACTCCCCATTCAAATAAATAATAATGAATAAATAATAAATTAATAAACTAATATAAAAAGGGGGTAAATGATATGATACTCACAAACATCGATTCCGTTCCCGGTAAAAAGATCGCGCAGCACTTTGGCCTCGCAGCTGGCTCTACCGTTAGGGCAAAGCATATTGGAAAAGACATCGCAGCATCGCTTAAAAATATAATTGGAGGAGAGCTGAAGGGCTATACAGAACTCCTGCAGGAATCCCGCAAGCAGGCAACAGAACGGATGGTCAAACAAGCAGAGGAACTAGGTGCAAATGCTATTATAAATATTCGTTACGCTACATCGGCTGTTGCACAGGGCGCTGCTGAGCTCTTTGTCTATGGAACAGCAGTTCGCGTAGAATAACCATGTTCGAATTATTTCTTCAAAATTTAAACCTAACAATCATAATTGGTCTCATCGCTTTAGGTTACATCTCTGGAAGCATAGCCGAAGCTTTGCACTACAAATCAATAAGAAAGCGCGAACACGAATTCTTGAATCTTCCAGCAATCACATCCAAAAATATTGAGAACGAAAAAAATATCCTTAACGCTGAGCTTGTATGCGGCTCAGTTGTTATCTCTCAGGACTATTTTAAACGTTTTCTGGCAAGCCTGAAAAGTTATTTTGGTGGCGAGCTCACGTCTTACGAAACTCTGCTTGATCGAGGCCGGCGCGAAGCAATACTGCGCATGAAAGAGGATGCCCGAGCTTTTGGGGCCAATATAATCTTAAACATGCGGATTGAAACTGCCTCTATCGGAATGAGGGCAAAGGCTCGTGGGGGCATAGGAAGCATCGAAGTTTACGCATACGGGACGGCAGTTAGGTTAAAGACCTAAATTGAAATTCACACTAAAAGAACTTAAGAACAATGTAAACATCTCAAAGATCTCTCCTCTTAAGGAACTTTTCACTCTCTTAGGAAGTATCCTGGCAATAGTCCTTATCATCTACATTGCCCTGGGTTTTGCTGTAGACATCGTAGTCCAAAAATTGCCCCTCAAGATGGAGCAGGAGATAGGAAGGTTCTATCTCATGCATTACGCCCTAGAGGCCCCAAAAACACCTGCTGAAAAAAGACTCCAAAAACTACTCCACCGTCTGCAGTCAAACCTTCCCTCACAGGAGATAGATTTTCAGGCTCACATAATCGATGTGCCGGAAGCAAATGCACTTGCTCTGCCTGGCGGTCATATCGTGGTAACCACAGGATTGATTAGTTCGGTTGAATCTGAAAATGAACTTGCAATGATATTAGCTCATGAATTGGGACACTTCGCCAATAAAGATCATCTGCGCGGCCTTGGACGCGGCCTTGTTTTGACAACTCTCTCGACCATTGTCCTTGGCAAAGACAACCCTGCTACCCACTTTCTACAAAATATTTTACTGAAGGCGGAAATGAAATTTAGCCAGCACCAAGAAAGACTAGGTGACGTCTATGGTCTTCATCTCCTGGCAAAAACATATGGCCACTGTGCCGGAGCAACAGATTTTTTCAAACGGATAAAACAAAAAGAAAAAAAGAGTTCCCTCGCACACTTCTTTTCAACCCATCCCTCTCCTGAAGACAGGGTAAGTTATCTGGAAAAATTAATAAAAGAAAATAACTATGCAGTAAGGGGAAAAATCCCATTGGATCCTGCCTTCAAAGGTTGCACACTTCTAGATTGACATGCACCCATTCGTGTGCAATAATGCAAACACAAATTAAACGAATAATAACTAATTTTACTAATATAATAGGAAAAATTTAAGGCTTTAATTGTTTTCGCGTCACTTAAAGTTCTGGCAGAAAAGTTGCTCTATAGAGTTAATGGAAGGACGTGATAACCATGGCAAGAAAGAATTTAGACCCAAGAGTCAAAGAAGAAGTTCAAATTCCGGATACACGTTGGATGTCACTAATATTCGGGCCAGAAGCGCCACTCCGGGAGCGCCTAGAAGAGGAAGAGGAGAGAAAAATAGAAGTGTTCGAAGCAGGTCTAGCCAAGGAAATAAATGCTGCCGACACGATCGATCAGGCATTCACAAAAGTAGTTAAGATGGCCCTGGCTGCTGAATTCGGTCCCAGCTTCGTCAAAGCAAAAGGAGCCAAGGGCATGATTGACACAATTGTTCGTGGCATCACAGGAGATATGGAGCTTCGCAAGCAAGCACTGATGATAATAGATAGGTTTGCAAAAAAGTAAACTTATGAAAATCCAAAAACCAACGATCCTTGTTGTAGACGATGAACTCTCCATCAGGGAATCCTTTTCCCTAATCCTCGAGGATAAATATAATGTCATTGTTGCAGCATCTGGTGAAGCCTCCCTCAAAAAGCTTGTAGATGAAAAGGTGGATATCGTTTATCTCGATATCAGAATGCCAGGAATGGACGGAATGGAAACCCTCAAGCGCATGAAAGAAATCGATAAAGATGTAATCATCATTATGGTTACGGCGGTTAACGACGTTCAAAAAGCAGGTGAGGCCATAAAGCTCGATGCGGAGGATTACGTTGTTAAACCATTTGATGTGGACAAAATACTCAATATGACAGAGGGAGCCCTTCACAAGAGGGTTCTCTCCAAGGAAACAAGGCAGATGCAGAGCACAGCGCAAAAATTTGAAAGGGCAGAACTCATCGGGACAAGCAGAGAGATAGAGAAAATAAGAAATATTATTGAGGGCATCTCTGACAAGAATGTAAATATCGTAATATCCGGGGAACGCGGAGTGGAGAAGGAATTCCTGGCCAGGGTCATCCATAACGAGAGTAAAAGAGCGTCAGTCCCTTTCTCAAAATTCACCATCAAGGACGAAAGCGTAGAGACCCTTCGCTCCAAGTTCTTCGGCAGTGGCAGGGGCTCTTTTGCTGCAACACTGGAGCGAGAAAAAGGCGCATTTGAGCAAGCCTGCAGTGGAACACTCTATCTCGCTAACATTGAAAACCTGCCTATTTCCTTACAAAAAGAGATCACGTTGACTTTACAAAAAAAAGAGATAACACGTGAAGGAAGCTCTGTTCCAATACCGATTGATGTACGCATCATCTGTGGGGCAAACTCAAATCTAAAGGAATTGGTAGCAGAAGGCCATTTTGAGAAAGCCCTTTATGAAGCACTAAGTGAGATCTCAATAGAGGTCCCACCTCTTCGCGAAAGAAGTTCTGACATACCGCTATTTATAGGCCACTTCATTGAAAAATATAATAAACTCTACGGCAAAGAGATAAACGGATTCACAAAAGATGCCCTTGAGGCAATCTCTGGGTTTTCTTTCCCGGGTAATGTAGAAGAACTGAAGCATGTAATAGAAAATATCATTTTAACTTTCGACGGAGTGAACATATCCTGTGAGAAGCTACCGCTACACCTCCTTGCCAACTCCAAAACTTTCACTGGGACCGATGAAAGTAGAAATTTAAGTCTTGAGAATTCATATGAAAAACTCGAAAAAAAATATATTGAACATGTTCTTGATACTACCGGATCAAATCATACAAAAACAGCGGAACTCCTGGGGCTTCAAAGAGCGGCACTCTCAGCAAAACTCGAATCCCTAAAAATCAAAAAGTAAAATGCCGAGAGGGAGATTCGAACTCCCAAGGACTGTTTAGGTCCAACGGATTTTAAGTCCGTCGCGTATGCCAGTTCCGCCATCTCGGCATATTATTTATCAAAGTCCCTCGTGCCTGCCCGCCGAAGCGAAGCGAAGGCGGGTCTACCTATTCCACCATCCTGGCTTATAAGCTTCCTGCCACCCCAGCCTACTTTTTTTTCTTGCTTCCGTTTTGTTTTTCCTGTAAGCTTTTCTTTAAATCCAGGAGCTTCTCTTCGCTCTGCTTGAGAAACTGGGTTATCTTGTCCTCAAATGACCCTGCTGGATGCCTCATCTCTTTCGCTCTGCCCCTGCCCCTTCCCTTAGGATTAGCCAAAAGAGGCTTTGTGGACACAAAGTCTTGCTTTGTCGCCTGTTTAATAGAAAGATCATACTTCCCTTTTTGGTTTATACCTAAAACTTTTACTTTTACAGTATCTCCAACTTTAAGATGTTCATCAATGTTTGTTACGTATTTCTCCGATATCTGCGATATATGAACAAGACCAACAGCTCCCTCTGGAAGTTCAACAAAAGCACCAAAATTCGCAATACCGGTGACTCGCCCTTCTAGAACATTTCCTGTCTCTATTGGCATTTGTTTTTCTATTTTCGCCTCCTTTCTTTTATTTTACCACCTTATACGCCCTCTCTCCCCGTTTTATCAGCCCAAGCTTTTCTCTTGCCAAAAGTTCAATATAACTATAAGTATCAAGGAGCGATATTTCTTTCTTCAACCTGGCTTTCTCTTCCCTGCCGCAGGTAATCTCCTGTTTAAGATTTGCCCTTTGAGTTTGAAGCTCGAGCAAAACTTTCCAGTCCGTCCTTATCAATACTATAAAGTAAAGCACAACAAGCAAAAGAAGTATACCCCCGGCAGTTATCCTAAACTTCGATTCTGCTTTTTTATTTCCCAAGATTATAAAATGCTCCCATTAAAAACTCAAATACCAACTGACCATATCACTTCCAAAGAATATGTAAAGAAGAGCTCCTCCTGCGATCATCGGCCCAAATGGAATTTCCTCTCCAAATTTTTTTAACCTGAAAATGAGTAATCCGCTTCCAATGATCCCGCCGATCAGGGCGGAGGCAAAAAGAGAGACAAGAACTCCACTCAACCCGAGTGTTGCGCCTATCATCATGGATAACATCGCATCACCACTTCCCATTGCCTCACGCCTAAAGATAAGTTTAGCAGCCCTTGCGAGAATAAACATAAACCCAAAGCCAAAAGCCGCACCAAAAAGAGATCCTGGAACACCACTTCTAAATCCGGATAAAATAAGTCCAAAGATCGTCCCGGGGATGGTAACGGAGTCCGGTATTTCCATAAAGTTTACATCCACAAAAGCAGCGATAAGGAGCAATGAAACCAAAACCATGAAAGATACAGCTTCCAAAGTAATAGAGTACTTTAAGAAAATGAGAAGAAAAAGAATAGCCGTGGTAAGTTCAACAATAGGATACTGGAGGGAGATCGGAGCCCCACAATATCTACATCTGCCTCGTGTAAGCAAAAAGCCAAGGAGGGGTATGAGATCTATTGGAGACAGGGCCCTTCCACATAAAGGACAGCGAGAAGCTGGATGAATGATAGACTGGCCTCTCGGTAATCTGTAAATGCATACGTTCAAGAAACTGCCAACTGAAAGACCCAGCAAAAGGACAAAAAATGACGAGATTATCTTAAGCAATTAGTCTAAACTTGAACTCCTTTTTCTTGACAATTAAACTAAAAAATTATATATTGGGACAAATGTAAAGTCAAGGTTTTTTGGAAATGCAGGTGTGGAACTTTGGCAGCTAAAAAAAGAAAATCCCTAGGGGAGAGCCTTGTTGAACAAAAGCTCATAAGCGAAGAGGCCCTGAAGCGGGCCATAGCCGAGAGCGAGAAAACTGGCGAACTCCTTCGAAGAAGTCTTGTAAAACTGGAGATGGTAAGTGAAGAAGACATCATTGCTTTCTATGAAGAGCAACTTGGCATCCCACATGTAGACCTCTCCAACTACCTAATTGATCAAAAAACGATTAAACTCGTCCCGGAATCCCTTGCGAGGCGGTACCACGTTATCCCCCTGTTCAAAACAGGAGACACCCTGACCCTTGCAATGGACGACCCGCTGAATGTCATAGCTCTAGACGATCTCAAGTTAAAAATCGGCTACATCATAGAACCAGTGGTAGCAAGTGAGGTCGACATCAAACAGAGTATAAACCAATATTATGGAACAGGGGATTCAATCGACGAGGTAATAAAAACCATCGACACCGAAGAAATGATTACCATAACCGGAAAAGAAGAGGAGCTCTCGCTGGAGAAACTTCATGATTTGGCAGAAGAAGCACCAATAATAAAACTGGTAAACCTCATAATAATGCAATCCTTAAGGGACAGAGCTTCCGACATCCACATAGAACCCGAGCATGAATCATTGAGAGTACGGGTAAGAGTCGACGGGATCATGCATGATACGACACGAATACCAAAACACCTGCAGGCAGCAGTTATTTCTAGAACAAAAATAATGTCTGACCTCAATATCGCGATTAAAA
>JAUWWO010000033.1 GCA_030616825.1 Candidatus Margulisiibacteriota bacterium
AGAAGAAAAAGGGGAAGAGCTAAAACTAAAGACGAAGAGAGTGAAGATGTTGAAGAAGGAGAAGATTCAAGTCATCTCCTCACCTTTCTTGAAAGGTTGCCCGGGGGTATTCACATTATCTTTGCTGTTTATGGGAATGTTGATCGTAGAAGGAAATTATATAAATTGATTGAAAGAGTAGGGGAGACACGTGAATTCAAGCCCTTTGCAGAATGGGAGCAGGAGAAACTTTTGTCATGGATAGTTAACAGGGTCAAGTTGTCCGGAAAGAAAATCGGAAGCCATGCAGCGAGGCTGCTCATGGAGGTATCCGGAAACAAGTTAAGGGCTCTTTCTCTGGAGATAGAAAAACTTATAACTTATATAGGAGAGGGAGAGTGGATCGAAGAGAGGGATGTTTCCTCCCTTGCAAGTGCCGGGAGGATCAGTGTTTTTTCTCTTATTAATTCTCTCAGGGATAGAGATCTCCGGAGCTCACTTGAAGCTCTTGCTAGGCTTATCAGGGACAAAGAGGACATTCATGCTCTTTTAGGGCTTATGGCGACGCAATTTAGGATGCTCCTCCAGGTAAAGAGCCTGCAGGAACAAGGGTTAGGAGAGCGAGAGATTGCAGACGCTCTTCGAGCAAATCTCTATTTTGTTAGAAAGAGCGCACAGAATACTCATAATTTCAGTATTGCCGAGCTCAAAAGGAACATGGAACTTCTGCACATTGCTGATATGGAGCTGAAGAGAGGGCTTGCTACTCCTCAGGTTATTCTGGAATTAACTATTATTGAGATGTGTGGTAGCAAGCAAAAAGAGAGGACTGGCTATACTAAACTTCAGAGAAAGCAATAAAAGGCTTCTTATTATATTGATCTTCTTTACCGCAGCGCTTTTTGCAGTGCCCATTCGTCTTTTTTATATCCAGGTTGTGGAGCATGAATTTTACAAAACCAAATCAATCGACCAGCGAACAAGGATAATTATTCTTGCCGCTGATAGAGGTGACATTGTTGATAGAGAAGGGAATATCCTTGTCACATCAATTGATACTTATTCGATCTTTGCAATTCCAAGAAAGATAGAGGGGAAGGAGTATGTTGCGGGCAAGCTTTCGGGGATATTGGGAGTAACTAAATATTCTGTTTTAAATAAACTTTATAAGGATAAGCCTTTTGTTTGGATAAAAAGAAAGGTTTCAAAAGCTCTTGGAGAAAAAGTTAAAGCTGCAAAGCTTGATGGGATCGGGGCTCTGGTGGAAAAGAAAAGGGTTTATCCAAAGGGCAGTCTGGCCTCGCAGATTTTGGGCTTTGTGGGTGTGGACAATCAGGGGCTTTCAGGCATTGAGCTGGGGTTTGATAGGTATCTAAGAGGTGTTGAAGGGAAGCTGATTACAGAGAGCGATCCAAGCGGCCATGAGCTTGTAGGGGCCGCTCCCAGGGAAATTCAATCCCCTACAGATGGTTTAAAGCTTGTACTCTCGGTTGACGAGGTTGTGCAATATATTTCTGAGAGGGAGCTTGAGGCCGCCCTTAAAAAACACAATGCTAAGTCGGGAACAATTATAGTTATGGATGTATCTTCCGGGGATATTCTGGCCATTGCGTCGAAGCCGGATTTTGATCCAAATAAATATTTAAAATTTCCAGCAAGATTTTGGGGGAGCCGTGCTATTTTGGATGTATATGAGCCAGGCTCTACATTTAAGCTGATTACTATTGCTGCAGCACTTGAGGAGGATCTGTTTGACCTCTCCCAGAGAATGCATTGTCCGGAGTATATAAAAATAGGCGGGAAGACTATCCGTAATGCACATCGTCTAAAGATAGAAGAAAAGGATGCTACTCTTACAGATATTTTAACTTTTTCTATAAACACAGGCGCGGTCAAGGTGGCCATGGAACTTGGCCCTCCAAGATTTTACGATTATATACAGGCATTTGGTTTTGGCCAGCGCACAGACATTGGAATCCCTGGAGAGACGCGAGGGATATTAAGGGATGTGGACAGCTGGTCCAAATCCGATATTGCTACTATTTCTTTTGGTCAGGGGATTGCGGTTACACCGCTCCAGCTTATCTCTGCCGTAGCTACAATAGCCAATGATGGGATTAAGCTAAAACCTATCCTGGTCAAGAGGATAGAGAGTATTGATGGAAATTTCGTTAAAATTTTTCCCAAGGAGGAAGGTGACAGGGTAATTTCCCAGAAGGCAGCGTCCGAGCTTAAGCAGATGATGGTGGATGTAGTGGAAAGGGGCACAGGCAAGCTTGCCAGAATAGCTGGTTTTAAGGTCGGTGGTAAAACCGGTACTGCGCAGAAGGTAAGAAAAGGCGGACGCGGTTATTGGCCGGGACATTATATTGCTTCGTTTGTTGGAATTGCACCGGCCTCACGACCCAAGATTGCGATACTTGTAGTTATAGATGATCCTCAGGATGTGCACTGGGGAGAAAAGGTTGCCGCGCCTGTATTTGCCCGTGTGGGGGAGGAGACGTTAAGATATTTAAACGTAGCGCCGGATGATGTGGCCGCTTTGAGCAATGTAGGGCAAGGCTTTAGCCTTGCAGATTAGAGAAATGCAACCCTAAAAGGGTTGCCCTGTTGAGTCAGCAGTGACTTTTTGGTATAATCACCAGGTTTCAGGAGGGAAGTCTTAGTGGCTAAAAAGAGGGTTTTAAGCGGAATACAGCCAACAGGGAAGCTGCATCTTGGGAATCTGATTGGAGCTCTTGAGAATTGGGTTAAGATGCAGGAGGAGTACGAGTGCTTCTTTGAAATTGCCGATCTTCATGCGCTTACCAGCATGTATGATGAAACCCGGGAGTTTAAGAAAAATGTCTTTGATGTTGCTCTTGATCTTCTTTCAGTTGGCTTGGATCCGGAGAAGTGTACTATGTTCTTGCAATCTGATGTGCCTGACCATTCGGAACTTCATTTGATTTTGTCGATGATAACGCCGCTTCCGTGGCTGGAGAGGGTCCCCACTTACAAAAGCAAGATCGAGGAGCTTAAAGAAAAGGATCTTGGCACTTATGGTTTTCTTGGATATCCTGTGCTTCAGGCTGCGGATATATTGATTTATAAGGCAGAACTTGTGCCCGTTGGCCAGGATCAACTTCCACACCTTGAGTTTACCAGAGAAATTGCACGCAGGTTCAATTTTCTGTATGGAGAAGTTTTCCCCATTCCCAAAGAAGCAGTGACAGAGGTGCCCACTCTTCCTGGTATTGATGGCCGTAAAATGAGCAAGAGCTATGGGAATACAATAGCCATATCTGATTCTCCAGAGGTGATAAAAGAGAAGGTTAATGATATGGTTACGGACCCGGCAAGGGTTAAGAGGGGTGACAAAGGGCATCCAGAGGTTTGTGTTGCTTTTGCATATCACAGGATATTTAATAAGGCAGCGCAGGACGAAGTGGCCAAAAAGTGCCGTGTGGCAGAGATCGGGTGTGTTGAATGTAAAAAGAACCTTGCTGAAATATTGACTAACTATCTTGCTTCGATCCGATCTCGAAGAATTGAACTTGAGAAGCGTCCGGACAGCGTCAAGGAAATCCTTAAGTTTGGAGCAGAGAAGGCCGGAAAGATAGCGGGAGCGACCCTCGCCCAAACTAAAAAAGCTATGGGCCTTGTTTAGGAGCGGGAGAAGCATGGTCGATTCTAAAATGAAGAAAAACAATTTGAATCTAGAAGAAGCTATTGCAGCGGAGCTTGAAAAGGAAGAGGATGTCTCCTCTTTGGGCAGCTATTTTGTTAAGCTCGACGCATTTGAGGGGCCATTTGATCTTCTACTGCATATGATAGATGAGGGCAAGATCGATATATACACAATTTCCGTTACACAGATAATCCGTGGCTATTTGGATTATCTATCGATAATGAAGGATCTTGATATTGTTATTGCTTCCGAATTTCTGCTTATGGCAGCGTATCTTATTGAGATGAAATCCAGGATGCTTCTGCCGGTAGAAGAAACACCCGAAGAGGAAGAAAACATTGAAGAGATAGAGAAAACCCTGCTGGAGCGGCTCCACGAATACAAGGTATTTAAGGCCCTGGCCGAGCGGCTCCGAGAGCGCAAAGAGGTTTTTGGCAGGACTTATTCCCGCTACAGCGTCGATGCCCCTCCTATGGAGGAGGAAAGAGATGTATTTTTAGCGGATGTTACTCTAAGGGACCTGGTCTCAGCTTTTCAGAGGATATGGGAAGCCGTGGAGGTCAGGGGGGAAATCCAAGAGATCCCCGATGACTATATCACCATCCCCGAAAAAATTAAGGAGATACTCGGGAAAGTCAGAAGAAAAAAAGATGGGGTTCCTTTTGAAGCGCTTTTCACAAGGCTTGTTAAACTTGAGGTTGTGGTTACTTTCTTGGCCATATTAGAACTTGCCCGCCAGAGGTTAATTCAGGTTAAACAGAGTGACACCTTCGGATCGATATTAATTTTTGGAAGGGAGCCACATTGACCGAAGTTAGCAATCCCAGGATAAAGAGCATTTTGGAGTCACTTCTTTTTGTGTGCAAGAAGCCGCTGACTCTGGAGGAACTCTCTCCAATTATAGGTGTAGGAGAAGAGTCGGTCTCACGTGCCCTTGATGAACTTATGGTTGAATATGAGAACAAGGGTCTTCAGATAGTTAAAGTTGCTGGTGGGTGGCAGATGTGTACCAGGGTCGAGAATGCAGAGTATGTGGATAAACTATTAAGTTCGCCAATTATAACAACCCTTTCTCCTGCAGCATTGGAGACACTGTCCATTATATCTTACAAGCAGCCGGTAACCAGGCTTGAGGTCGAAGGGATACGCGGTGTTGCTTCGGATGGAGTGATTAAGACCCTCTTGGAAAAACGCATGGTCCGTGAAGTGGGGAGAGGAGATGGTGTTGGAAGACCTATTCTCTATGGTACTACAACGGAATTCTTGAGGCACTTTGGTCTTAAGGATCTTGGGGATCTGCCAGCTCTTCCTTCCGGTGTTTTAGAGCAGACCAGGGCATTTCATGAGGGGACAATCCTTCCTGCTGAAGCGCCGAAAGAAGAGGGCACGCAGGAGAAGGTTGAGGAAGTAAGTAGCAACTGAGAAAAGGATACATATGGAAGCAGAAGAAAGAAAAAAAACTATTGGGGAGATATTGAAAGCAGAGCGTGCCAGGAAGAAGTTGTCTCTTGATGAGGTCCAGGCAACAACTCGTGTTCATAAAAGATTTCTTAAATCTCTTGAGGAGAATAACTTTTCTTTAATTCCCACCAGGGTTTCGGCAAGAGGTTTTCTTAAGATTTATGCTGATTTTCTCGGGCTTGATGCAAAAGCAATTATGGTAGACTTTGATAGGGAGAATGGGAAAGATGATGTTGCAAGAGCTGTAATTACCCAGCCACTTGTGAGCGATAGATTACACAATGGACCACGGTCGTATTTTCGAGCAAAGAGATTTTTTTAAAATAAATGTCTTCAACTGAAGCTCAAATTGTAGAGGTTTTTTCGTCAATACAGGGGGAGGGGCGCTACGTTGGGGAGAGGCAGATCTTTGTAAGGTTTGCCGGCTGTAATCTCAGATGCCAGTATTGTGATACCCCCGAGTCTCTGGATATTCCAAAGCAGTTTAAAGTTGAGAAAACCCTGGGCAAGAAAGACTTTACATCCTATAATAATCCTGCATCCCTTGACCAGCTTTTATCATTTGTGGACGAGTTTAACAAAAACAAACGGCTTAATCACTCTGTATGTTTAACTGGAGGAGAGCCGCTTCTTCAGGTAGATTTTCTCGGGAGTTTTATTCCGGGGCTCCGGAGGAGAGGTCTTAAATCTTATCTGGAAACAAACGGAGTATTGCCAGAGCATCTTGGGGAGATTATTGATGTAGTGGATATAATTTCCTTTGACATAAAGATACCCAGTGCAACAGGACTCTCAAATTATCTTCCCGACCACAGAAAGGCGCTAAAGATTGCGTCCAAAAAGGAGGTCTTCACAAAGATAGTTTTTACCAGGGAGACAAAGGCAAAAGAGATTGATGAAGCCTGTGATATGATCTCTGAGATCAATCCGGACATTCTTTTAGTTCTTCAGCCAGTGACTCCATTTGGCCCAATAAAACACAGGCCAAACCCGGATATGATTATGGCTTTTCATGC
>JAUWWO010000044.1 GCA_030616825.1 Candidatus Margulisiibacteriota bacterium
AATAATTTAAAAAAGGAGATTTCTAGGATGTTGGATATGACTCCAAAAAAGATTTTTTTAACAAAAGGAGTTGGCAGGCATCGGGAGAGATTGGTTAGTTTTGAGATGGCTCTTCGTGATGCAGGAATACATGCGGTAAATTATGTGCAGGTTAGTTCGATCGTTCCGCCCAATTGTAAAATGGTATCCAGAGATGATGGTCTCAAGCTTATTAAACCAGGGGGAATAACATTTATCGTCATGAGCAGGGACGAGACAGATGAGTCACATCGACTGGTTGCTGCATCAATCGGAGTAGCGCTTCCTTCTGATAAGGATGCCTACGGTTACTTGAGCGAGCACCATACATTTGGTGCCACAGATGAAGAATGTGGAGACTATTCGGAAGATATTGCTGCTCAGATGCTTGCCACAATTCAAGGTGTTCCTTTTGATGAAAACACAAGTTGGGACGAAAGACAGGAAGTTTGGAAGCTTTCGGATAAAATAGTAAAGACCCACAACGTAACTCAAAGTGCAATTGGCCAGAGAGGTTTGTGGACAACAGTGCTTGCGGCCGCTGTTCTCGTATTGAACAGAGAGGAAGAAAAATCCAGTCAGTGATGTAATTGCCCGGATTGAAGAGATGGTATAATCGAATCCGACCTGCTGCAGAAAACAAACCCCGAGGAGTTGGTTTATATGGTTCAAGCCTGGATTTATTCGCTGATCTCTGTATTCGTGATAAGCTTGATTTCCCTGGTTGGGATTTTCTTTATTTCGATTAAGCAAGACATCTTGAAAAAGATGCTCCTGTTTTTGGTTAGTTTTTCAGCTGGGGCGCTTCTGGGTGGAGCGTTTATTCATCTCCTGCCAGAGGCGGTTGGGGAGTCAGGGTTTACTTTGGTCTTTTCTCTGTATATTCTTTCAGGGATTGTAGTGTTTTTTGTTTTGGAAAAGCTCATTTGCTGGAGGCACTGCCACATTCCCACATCCGACGATCACCCACATCCCGTTGCTTTTATGAATTTAATTGGCGACGGGTTTCACAATTTCATTGATGGTATGATAGTTGCGGGAAGCTTTCTCGTGAGTGTTCCACTGGGCATTGCAACATCGATTGCAGTGATTGCCCATGAAGTTCCCCAGGAAATTGGAGATTATGGGGTTTTGGTATATGGTGGTTTTAACAGAGTAAAGGCATTAGGTATGAATTTTTTGGCTTCTGCAAGTGCGTTCCTGGGTGCGATTTTAATCTTGAGTCTTAGCTTGAGGGTTGGGACTGTAACAGCATTTCTTATCCCGTTTACTGCTGGTGGTTTTATCTACATTGCAGGCTCAGATTTGATCCCGGAGTTAAAAAAAGACATAAACCCCCTCAACTCTATATTGCAGCTCATATTTTTGCTCCTTGGGATTTTTGTGATGGTCGCTATAGTTTTATTTGAGTAAAGTAGCTAATCTGGAATTCCTCTTTTTTTCTTCTAAAAAATATGAAATTTCGCTCTTATTTTAACGATATAATATCGGTGATATGTGTGAGCCCAAAAGCAACAAATAGCTTGCGTTTATTTGCAGGCCCTAAGATTAAGCATCAGCCACGATGTATTCAGGATTTTGCCCAAAGTCTTGGTGTTCATAAAGTGCAGGTACAACAAATCTATGATTTGGTATTGCGCTTGCCTGCCAATCGTATGCGCACAAAAGATGTTTTTTCTTTTATTACCGAAAAGATAAACAAAGGAAAGAACATTCATGAAAAATCAGAAATTGCAGGAAAGATTGTTGATGGGTTAAAGCTTTCTTTTGAATTTTTAGAGAACCTTTTCGGTAAAGAAGAATATGTGGAACTGGACTTTTGGGATCATGCAAAATGGGTGAAGTTTAACCCTCTTTTTGAAGATCCGCAACACGCTTTTGTTAAACTCCTTGATGTTGCATTTATTCTGCAAAGCGCCAAGTTTAAGATTATTATGTCTAAAATAATTTCAAAAATTTTAGAACGGACAAATAAGGCTGCAGAATCCTTGCATACACATCCCTCTTCTGAAAGGAGAGAAGGAAGGCGTCATCGGGAGATAGGCATTCTTACTGTTTTTGCGATAGAAAAAATACGTTCTGTTCTCAACTCAAAAAAAATTAATGAAAATAAAGTAATAAACGAAGTCAAAATGATAGACGAACTCAACCTTCTCTACAATTTACCTCTGGCAGCAGAGTATCATATCAAACTAATTATGAGTACAGAAAGATACGATGCTCCAATATGGTGGCACCCACTGGTGCGGCGTGAATTATGGGAAGTTTCTTTAGCATTTGTGCAATTTCTTAAATCAGCAGAGATTACTGATAATAAAAAAAAAGAAGACTTGGCCAGAAAATTGCGCAAACACTTGAGGAAAATAAGCAAAATAAGACCAAAGGGCGAATTTTTTATTGGAGGGCTTGAGGATTTACCTGTAATGCTCAACTTGTTTGCCCAAGACATATCCTATGTAGAACTTGAGAAATTCGATGCCGAGCTTAGAACGCATGAAAACTATACAAAAGAAGCTTTTGGCACTAAAGCTTTTAAAGCAGCATCTGAGGGTGAGCGGATTGCAATAGTTATGCGTGCTGCTCTTGATGAACAAGCTGCTCAGGATTTTCTTCCTCAAGAGACAATTATGCAGAGGTTTTCAGCTGTGCTTTTAGATAAAGGTGGTATGCCTGTAGAAAAAGAAGGCAAATCACTCATTGATGGGGCTTTTGTGACTATGGCAACTTCGGCTTTATCTGGCGATGTTCCCTTAAGATGGAAAAGAAACTGGGATAGGTTTATCCGATGGAGGAGTCAATGGAATGAAGCCCTTAATAGAGTTCAACAAAGAATGCTGGAACGCGCTAGTGAGAAAGTTAGTTTTTTACCTGCTTCGGGTACTGTAGAAGAACGGATATTTCAGGCAATTATATCTCATCACCTTCTTATCCCGGAGGAAATAGAAAAGAAACAAAGAGGAGAGGTGAGAAGGGAAATTTCTATTCCTATTTTTAGAACAGATCGGGGAGATGCTATATTGTTTTATGATTCGATCTTTGCCCTCAATAATTACAGTGCTTATGTAATGATTAAATTAATGGAACTTCAGCATACAAGTGAGCATGACAAGAGACAAACCAGGGGTTTAAACAAACAAATCAGGGATGCAATTGGCAATACAATTGAGATTATAGAAGCGCTGAGGAGGGCCTTAATAAGTCTTGATGTAGGAGGTAATGCGTTAAACATCCACAGAGATGCGCTTTATTACCATATTAATGGGTTTCTGAGCAATTTACACGAACTAGTTGATCCAGCTAAAGCGGGTGTAGAAATTGAGTTTTGCAGAGAAACTTTTAATTATATGGCTCTTTTAGATGCAGGGCTTGGGGCATATGAGAAACTCCTCAAGGATATGGATGCTGAAACCCTTCTCTTCTACTACAAGAGACTCAAGCTCATGGAGTTATATGAAGATTTTTCCACAATAGGAATTGAAAAGGATTTACATAGAATCCCTCGAGGTAGTTTCCCGGTTGCCTTTATTGATGTGAGAAATGAATCAGTTCCAGCACATCTTAGGACAATTATTGTTGGCCGGCCAGCTGCTCATGGGCTTGCGCTTAATACTGTTAAAGAGATGCTTGAATTCATGCGGGAAGTTGAAGATACCCATGGAGTGCCTGTTGATGAAAAAGAACTTGATAATACAGCAGGCTATCGAGGCTGGATTGCAAGAGTTGGGGATGAATTAACGGCTTTTGTATGTGATAATCCTCCAAAAGAAAAATTCAAAAGTATAAAGCAGAAACTCCTCCGATTGGGCTTTAAAGAAAAAAATATTATTGCAATAAAAGGAGGAAACCCCTCAGAAGAACAGCTTGGAATATCCTTGCAAAGAACTTCCAAAAAAGCTGAAAAATAGTTAAGCTGGTTGTCGCAGGAGAGATTTTATTTAGGTTCGATCGCTACTTGTTTGATATAACTCGGGAGGTTGTTGACCCCGGAATTAGCGATCTCCTTTATTATTGGAGCGATCTGGATGCTGTACCGATTTGTGATGTAATCGGGCTCAAGCCCCGGCCATCCCCAGCAGGAAGTATGATAGATTCCATCCACCACATAGTAAAGATCATCAAGTGTGGTGGGACGCATTGTTTCAACCGGAGCGTGATTAACGGGATTTGAGACAAGATCGACGATAACAGAGCCCTTTTTAAGCAGCTTTAACATTTTGCGGGTCACAAATGCGGGTTCTTTTTCGACCTCTGGTCGGAAGGGGCGATTGACCGCATCCACCAGGATATCCGTTCCCCTGATATGTTTTTCCATCTCTCCAAAATGTGATCTATTTAAAATTTCTATCCTGGCAAACTTGCGAGCCGCGCAGCGAATTGCGCCAAATGAGAGGTTTCCATAACCCATGATCTTTACATTGCACGTTGCGGGATCTTTCCCCCAGAGTTTAAATGCAAATTCCATGCCTATCCGACCGGAATCGAATAGGGCTTCGACCTTACGACCTCCAAGAGGGTCTTTTATGTTTTCGATCGGGATAGCTATTAATCCTTGTTTTTTGATATTGGCTTTTAACTCTGCACTGCAGCGAAGATGCATCATGCTCATAATTATGCTGCCTGGCTGCATTAGACTAAGTTCTTCTTTATTGGGCTCTTTAATGCGTACTACTAACTCGCAGCCGTAAACTTCTTTTTGAGAGCCAATTTTAGCGCCAATTTTTTCATATTCGGAATCTGGGAAGCCAACTCCCAAACCGGCTCCTTTTTCCACGATGACCTCGTGGGAGGAGGCGATATCATTGAGCTCGGATGGTCTAAGGATCACCCGTTTTTCTAAAGCCCTGTTTTCTGCTGCTATGCCTATTTTCATTTATTATATTTCCTCCAAATACACAAAATGAGCCTTTAAAGAAGCTCATTAGATTGGGGAAGAATCAATTGAAGCGTGGATTTGTACGAAACGTTCTTATAATCTTACCAAATCCGATTTATGAGCGCAAGGAGAATTTTGGGAAGTTAACCCTGGAAAGAACCTTCTCTTTTTATTTATTTGAATCTATTATATAATGTAAGTCGTTGGCTATTTCTTTCAATGACCGTCCAGTATAATTTGAATTTTTATGTAATCTTTCCGGGGTGTTTTATCGTGCCTAAAAAAATCTTATTATTTTTGATTATTGTAACTTTTTTTCTTCATTCGGCATGTTTTGCCGCCAAATGGTCAGACGTTATTTCTGTTGTCGAAGAGAACAGTAACGAATTAATAAGCGCTAAAAAGCAGATGGAATCATCGGAGTGGACTTACAGGCGGGCTTATTCCAGCTTTCTGCCGCAGATCTCGGCAAATGCGTCCATGACAGAAAAGCTTTCTGTTTCGGGCACTTCTCCTGCCGGGTCAAAGACATATTCTTACGGTTTGAACGCAACACAGTATTTATTTAAAGGAATGGATAATATTTATAGTCTCCAGTCAGCATACGCGGATTACGA
>JAUWWO010000065.1 GCA_030616825.1 Candidatus Margulisiibacteriota bacterium
AGACGCTCCTCAACCTCCTCAAGCCTTTTCGGATCAAACGTGATTCTGTCCTGATAAGAGGCCATCTCCCGGGAGATGTCTTCCATCTCATAGAATGCTTCCTCCAAGGTCTTGGCAAACTTTAAGAGACCCTTGTCAACACAAGCAAGTTCTTTGATTTTCTCGCAAGCACTTCTTACTTTGTCCAGAGACCCACCCTCTTCGTGACCTGAAAGAAGGTTATATATTTCTGAAGCTCCAGCAGCAAGACGCTCAGCATTTGCCAAAACGTCCCTTTCTTCTTTTAACTCTTTATCTTCCCCTTCTTTCAACTCCGCTTCCTCAATTTCCTTAGCTTGATATTTAATATAATCTATCTGCTTTTCTCTCTCTGATGCTCCAGTCTCTAGTCTTTTGAGTTCTTCCCTTAAACTCTGAAGCTTTGAAAATCCAGCCGCAACCTTGTCTCTTAACTTTAAAAGTTTCTTGCCTCCCAGATTGTCCAAAAGGTCAATGTGACTTTCGGGATCAAGAAGCGACTGATGTTCGTGTTGGCCGTGAATATCGATAAGTGTTCTCGATATACTGCAAAGGATCCCCTGAGTTACAGCTCTCCCGTTAATCCTTGCCTGCGTGCGGCCCGCAGAAAGTATCTCCCGGGATATGATGAGATCCGAGTCGGCTTGGACACCAACTCCCTCAAGGACTTTTAATAATTTTTTGTTCCCCGAGATATCAAAGGTTGCCTCAACATAGGCCCGCTCCTCTCCGCTGCGAACGACTTCTGCCTTTGCCCTTTCTCCAAGAACCATGGAGAGTGCGCCTATGATAATGGATTTACCCGCACCAGTTTCTCCTGTCAGAAGATTTAATCCTTTATCAAAGTCAATTTTAAGTTTCCCAATTAAGGCATAATTCTCTATCATCAAGCTGTTAAGCATATATCAAACCCCAGCTAAAACAATTTTATCTGTATATACAACCACAGGAGTCCCGCAAGAACCGAAATTATTATGAGCCCTATAACGATCAATGCGAATCTCTCGGTCTTCTGTTCTGGAAGACCGAATTCAATAAGATGAATGCGCTTTTCAACCATGTCAACCAGAAGTATTCCATCGGGTTTGTACACAAAATCGTACTCAAGAAGCTGCCTTCGGGTAGCTGGCTCTGAAACGTCAGAAGCGTAACTGCCTGTTTTCACTTCGGCAACATAAGTCTTATCTTTCTTTGCAACAATGAAATCTGCTTGAACAAAACCAATATGCGGCTTTCCATCCACATATGTTATTACCTCTGTTCTTCTCTGTCGGTCAATGATCTTAAAACCCTTTGCCTCAAGGAGCCTGCCCGCCTCTTCCTCAGCCACCCTTGCCTCCCCCATTCTCCGTCTTAACCAAAACCCCCTCCACCATCGGCCAAGAAAATACAGTGACAGCCAGCCAATGGCCATTCCTATCAGTAATGTAAGTATGGCTATAAGGATTAAATCATTCATATTTCTCCTAAGGACCCCCTCTTTATCTCCCCCTTAGCACGGGGGAGATGTCCCGAGCGCTAGCGAGGGGCAGAAGGGGTGAGTTTCTTCCTCGCCTCCTCAACTATCTCACTTGCTTTAAACGTGGCACTGCTTCCAACTTTAGACAAATAAACAAAAAACTCAATATTCCCATCAGCGCCTTTGATGGGCGAATAAGTTGCTTCTCTAAACTTAAACCCAATTTCCTCAGCTGACTTAACGACCTTTCGAAGGACTTCAACCTGAACCCCTCTGTCCTTCACCAGCCCGCCCTTCTCAACCTGCTCTCTCCGTGCTTCGAATTGAGGTTTAACCAATGCTATAACTTCACCCTCATCGGATAATAAATTGTACACAGCTGGGAGTACCTTTGAAAGTGAAATAAACGAGACATCAATCGTAGCCAGGCTTGCCTTTTCATCTTCAGTTTTTGATTTATACAATCCCTCCGGCTTTAAGTACCTGATATTTGTCCTCTCAACCACCACAACTCCTGGATCCCCTCGAAGCTTCCATGCGAGTTGTCCATATCCAACATCAACTGCGTAAACTTTCTTTGCTCCTTGTTTTAGCAAACAATCCGTAAATCCACCGGTTGATGCCCCAATATCTATTACGATACTGTCCTCAATCTTAACCTTGAACGTTTTTAATGCGTGCTCTAACTTTAAACCACCACGACTGACATATGGAAGGGCCTTCCCCTTGATCTCTATCTTTGAGTCTTCGGGAACTTTTGTCCCTGATTTGGTTGTCTTTTGGTTATCAACGTAAACGATGCCAGCAATTATAGCAGCCTGTGCCTTTGACCGGGTCTCAAAAAACCCTTTCTTAACTAAAAGCTGATCTATGCGCTCTTTGTCCATTGAATAGTTTAGTCTCTAGATACTGATCCCTCTTAAATATTTCGCTGCGTTCTCGGGTATAACTGTATTGATGTAAATCCCTGATCCCAGCTCAAAGCCAGCAACTGCAGCAACCCTTGGTATTATCATGATGTGCCAGTGGAAGTATTCTTCATTAGTCTCATGACAAGGGGTCGACCTTATCACATAATTATAGTCTGGATTGTTGAGTCCCTTATATATCTTTTCCAGGGTCTGCTTCATCACATATGCAAGTTCCTTTGAAAGTTCGGGTGTGATACTGCCAAAAGAGGAGCTATGCCTTTTTGGCATAACCCAGGTTTCAAATGGAGATCTCGAAGCAAAGGGCTCAAAAGAGAGAAAATTGTCCGTTTCCAAAACAACCCTATCTTTAAATTTGAGTTCCTTTTCGAGCATCACACAGTAAACGCATTTCCCATTGTCATCAAAAAACCTCATTGCTTCTTCAATCCTGTGGCGAATATGAGAAGGGGTTATAGGAGTGGCTATAAGTTGTGAATGAGGATGTCTGATGGACGTTCCGGCACTATATCCATGATTCTTAAAAACCGTTATCAACTCAAATCTGGGATCTGGAGAGAGAGTAATATATCTTTCGCGACAAGCCAGAAACACTTCCTCAACCTGCTTTTGCTCCATCGTTGCTATCTGCAATTTGTGATCCGTGGATTCTATAATTATCTCGTGCTGGCCAAGGCCGTCCATGTAATTGAAGAAATCAAGATCACGAATACGAGTGGGACTCCCCTGGGGCACAAGCGCCGGGTATTTATTTGGGATAACCCTTATCCACCAACCTGGAGAGTTTGGTTTTGTGCCATAGGTTCTAAAAGCTAATATCTCAGCTGGGGTCATGGATTCATTTCCCTCGCAGAAAGGACAGTGGTCCTTTGCCTCTTCCTCACCTTCCTTTGCCATACCCACTCCAAATTCCTCCGGCCGCTTGGCGCGCTCAGTCGAGATTATCACCCATTCCTTTGTTGCTGGATTCTGCCTTAGCTCTGGCATAACGACCTCCTTAGCTCGTGAACAATTCTATCACAGCAGGATACAAAGTTCATCATATGAGCTAGATTGCCATAAAGCACCGTGGGTGTTATAATTTTCTCTCTATGACAATCCTAAAAAGTTTAAATCCTCCACAACAAGAAGCCGCAAAACACCTGGATGGGCCACTGCTTATAATTGCCGGCGCAGGATCGGGAAAGACAAGGATTTTAATGCACAGGATTGCATACCTCATAAAGGAACATAGAGTCAATCCCTTTAACATCCTTGCAGTTACATTTACAAACAAGGCTGCAAACGAAATGAAGGGGAGGATCCGAAGGCTCGTTGGCATACTTGCCCGAGACATGTGGGTTGGAACATTTCATTCGATATGCGGAAGGATATTACGGCACGATATAGACAAAATCGGCTGGCAGAAAAATTTTGTCATATATGATGAAGGGGAACAGCTCTCCCTTATGAAAGAAGTCGCAGGGGAGCTAAACTTCGACGAAAAGCATTTCAAGCCTGCTACTGTATTGGAGACTATAAGCAATGCAAAAAATGAGCTCATCGGCCCAGAGCAGTACGCAAATACTGCCGGAGACTTCTGGGAGGAGCGTGTTGCAGCTGCATACAGGATGTATCAAGAAAAGCTCTCAAAGAACAATGCTCTTGATTTTGACGATATGCTTATGTATACGGTGAAGCTTTTTGCAAACAACCCAAAGGTCCTGGAAGGATATCAGAGGAGATTTAAATATATAAATGTAGACGAATATCAGGATACAAATCATGCACAATATGCAATTACACAACTTTTAGCAGCAAAACATAGAAACATCTGTGTCGTTGGAGATGAGGACCAATCCATATATACGTGGAGGGGTGCTGACTTTAGAAACATCCTTAACTTCGAGAGCGACTATCCAGCATGTAGAGTCATCAAGCTTGAGCAGAACTATCGATCCACAAAAAACATACTTTCTATCGCAAACAACGTAATAAAAAACAATTCAATGCGTAAGGACAAGGTTCTCTGGACAGAGAACCCGGACGGGAAAAGAGCAACGCATTATCTGGCACAGGATGAGCATGATGAGGCGATCTACCTTGCACAAGAAATCAAAAAACTAACAACCGAATCCTCAACTTCAAACAAAGGAAAGCTGACTTATAATGATATCGTCGTTCTCTACAGAACCAATGCTCAGTCGAGAGTTATCGAAGAGGTCTTCCTTAATGATGGGATCCCTTACCGGATATTAAGTGGTGTAAGGTTTTACGAAAGAAAAGAGATAAAGGATATTCTCGCTTATCTTAA
>JAUWWO010000051.1 GCA_030616825.1 Candidatus Margulisiibacteriota bacterium
CAAAAAGATATAACGTGGCAGTTCTTGGAGCAACCGGCATGGTCGGCAGGGAGATGATCAAAGTCCTTGAGCAAAGAGACTTTCCTGTGGAGAGGTTTCTCCCCCTTGCGTCCCAAAGAACTGCAGGACAGAAGATCACTTTCAAAGGCACAGAATATACAGTTGAAGAGGCCAAACCAGAGTCTTTTGAAGGAATCCAGATAGGACTATTTTCAGCTGGAGCAAAGGTGTCTAAGGTCTTTGCTCCTGAGGCAGTCAAAGCGGGCACAGTGGTCATTGATAACACCAGTCACTTCAGGATGGACCCTGATGTGCCTTTGATTGTTCCAGAGATAAACGCTCACGCTCTCAAGAAACATAAAGGGATAATAGCCAATCCTAACTGTTCTACTGCTCAACTGGTGCTTGTGCTAAAACCCATCCATGATGCAGCCAGGATAAAAAGGATAGTTGTTGCCACTTATCAGTCCACTTCTGGATGGGGCAAAGAGGCCGTTGAGGAGTTAAAGATTCAGACCGAAGCTCTAATGAAGGGGAAGAAGGCAGAGGTTAAGATATTACCCAAACAGATCGCCTTTAATGTCTTTCCGCAGATAGATGTTTTTCTGGATAACGCCTATACCAAGGAAGAGATGAAAATGGTTGACGAGACTCGAAAAATTCTAGAGGACGACTCTATTGCCATAACTGCAACCTGTGTAAGGGTTCCGGTAATGATAGGGCACTCCGAAGCAGTTAACATAGAAACCGAGAAAAAGATTTCTGCGTCGGAGGTAAGGAAGCTTTTATCCAAATTCCCAACGCTCAAAGTCATCGATGACCCATCAAAAGGAGTATATCCGACTCCTATAGATTGTGCGGGAATAGATGACACTTTGGTTGGTCGCATTAGAGAAGATATCTCTATATCCAATGGTATTGATCTGTGGATCGTTTCTGACAACTTGAGACGCGGCGCCGCTACCAACGCGGTGCTTATAGCAGAACGTATGCTAAAAGATAAACTGTTGTAATAAATAATAGATAATAATTTCCGCCAAAGGCGCTTGCCCGCCTATGGAGGGGATGCGCCTCAGGCGCAAATAAGTTAATAGATTAAATATGCAGATGCCGGAAAAGATGAAGATGATCAAGTACTACGAGGACCTGTACGATAAGTACGGTTACGATCATCGTTCCCTTGATTGGAAGGATCCCGCGGGTCAGAGAATAAGATATTCTGTCCTTTTTTCACTTGTGGAGATGTGTGGAGGGAAAACCGGGTTCTCGATAGCAGATATTGGCAGTGGTCTTGGTCATTTCCATGGGTATCTAAAAGATCAGGGGCTTTTGGCTAAATTTAAAATCGATTATACGGGCTATGACATCAGTCCCAAGCTTGTTGAGGGTGCATGTAAAAAGTATCCTGGAGTAAGGTTTGAAGTTAAGGATATCCTTGAAGGTTATTTTACAAACAGGTTTGATTACATATTTTCATGTGGTATCTTTAATATAAGGTTTTCTAGTGTTGCTCGACACGATGCCTTTGTGAAAGAAATGCTTCTCCGGATGTATGAAAATTGCAATATTGGGACAGCAGTAAGCTTTTTAAGCATAAATGGAATTTACCATGTCCCAGGGAAAGATCTAGAGGCCGAGAGCATATATTATTATTTTAAACCCGAAGACATAGTCCAGTATGTACGCTCATTTGCGGGAAGATTTATCTTGCGGCATGATTATCATCCAGGGGATTTTACAATATATCTTTTTAAGGAGCGAAGATGAATCCATTTAGGAGACTTATCGTTCCCTTTGGGATTCTTTTCATCATTATTATTGCTGGAATCCTGGGCTATTCTGTCCTTGAAGGTTTTTCCCTCTTGGAATCAGTTTATATGGTGGTAATAACCTTAAGCACTGTGGGGTTTAAGGAGGTAAGGGAGCTTGGTCCGTATGGAAAATTTCTTACGATAGGCATTATAATAATGGGAGTGGGTACGGTCGCATATACTGTTGGTCAGTTTGTCGAGATTATGGTGGAGGGGCAAATTATCGGATACAGAAGGAGGAAAAGGATGGAAAAGAAAACAAAGGAGTTAAAGAATCACTATATAATCTGTGGTTTTGGAAGGGTGGGGCATCAGGTGGCAGAAGGCTTCAGGGCTCATAAGGTCCCGTTTGTAGTTATAGATGCAAAGCCAGAAACCACTGAAGAACTAGAGGACTCAGGGATTCCATATATAATTGGTGATGCTTCCTCTGACGAAGCACTGGAGGGCGCAGGGATAAGACAAGCTAAAGGCCTTGTGGCCGCTAATGATTCTGATGTCGCAAATGTATTTGTAACGCTCACGGCCAGGGTGCTCAATCCAAAGCTCTACATCGTGGCCAGGGCAGCGCAGATGGAATCAGAAAAGAAACTTAAAAAAGCAGGAGCAAACAGGGTCATATCTCCATATTTTATTGCTGGGCAAAGGATGGCTACCATGGCTCTTAAGCCAGTTACCGTAGATTTTATTGACACCGTCATGCGAGGAGAGAAATTGGAACATAATATCGAAGAGATCAGGATTGATAAGAGTTCGAAAATTGCTGGGAAGACCATTGGTGGGTCGGAGATAAGAACTAAAACAGGAGCGACGGTACTTGCTGTTAAGAGATTTAATGGCACTTTCGAACTTCATCCTTCTGCTGGAACGAAGATTGAGACTGGTGATACCCTTGTAGTGGTAGGTACTTCTGCAGAACTACATGAACTTGAGAGCATGATGGAGTAAGGGAGGAGAAAAATGCTTATCAAGGAAGAAGAATTTAATGAAAAAACTATTGAGGATATTGCAAAGATCATGTGTCTTGCAGCGCGGACTGCCCCGAAAGCTAGAGGGCTTGATTTTATTAGTATCGCTATAGTTAAAGGCGATACGATAAATACTCTGTCAGAGAAGATGAGAGAGATCGGGGAGAGATCAGGAGCACAGTTTTTCAAGAGAGATGCAGAGAACATTAAACTTTCAAAGGTGATAGTTCTCCTTGGGACAAAGATCCAGTCTACCGGGGTGAAGGATTGTGACTTTTGTGGATTTGATGGATGTAGCGAGCGAGAGAAGAACTTGCCGGCAATTTGCGCTTTTAATGCAGGAGATTTAGGCATTGCAATAGGGTCTGCCCTAAACGTGGCAATGGATCACAGGATCGACAATAGACTAATGTTCAGTGTAGGCAAAGCGGCCATAGAGCTCGGCTTACTCGGAGAGGATATAAAGATAGCTTACGGGATACCACTTACGGCGACCAGCAAGAATCCGTTTTTTGATAGGAAGTAAGAAACGCGTAGGCAAGGATGTCTCATCCTTGCCAGTACCACAGGTTGAGACAACCTGTGGTACGCGAGGAAGGATAGAACCATGTTTGACGATATAAAAGCAGTATTTGAAAGAGACCCAGCTGCAGGGAATATCTTTGAAGTTTTGATGTACCAGGGGCTGTGGGCGATATGCATTCACAGAATTGCCCATTTTCTGTACTGGTTGCGCATCCCTGTAATTCCCAGATTTATTTCTCAGATAAGCCGGCTTCTTACCCAAATTGAGATTCATCCAGGAGCAAAGATCGAAAAGGGCTTCTTTATAGATCATGGAGCAGGTGTTGTTATAGGCGAGACAAGTGAGATTGGAGAAAATGTAACGCTTTACCAGGGGGTAACGCTTGGTGGTACAGGCAAACAAAAAGGGAAGCGTCACCCTACAGTTGGAGATAATGTTGTCATAGGTGCCGGGGCTATAATCCTTGGAGCGATTACCATTGGAGACAACTCCCGGATTGGCGCTGGAGCTGTGGTTACAAAATCAGTGCCACCTAACTCGACCGTTGTGGGCAATCCTGCAAGGATCGTGCGAATGGAGGGGAAAAAAACAGAGCCCCTTGCACATGCGGAACTTCCTGATCCAATAGCCAAGGCACTTGAGGAGATGAATCGGAAGATTGCAGCACTCGAAAAAAAGATTAAAGAGAGTTCAAAACCCTAATGCCACTCAGGGTTTATAATACTTTATCAAAACAAATAGAACTCCTTGAGCCTATTAACCCCAAAAAGGTCAATATGTATGTTTGTGGAATCACCCCTTATGATGAACCACATCTTGGCCACGCACGAGCTTATATAACCTTTGACGTAATTTTTAGATATCTTAAATACTTGGGGTACGAGGTAACCTACATTCAAAATATAACAGATATTGACGACAAAATTATTAAAAGAGCAAATAAACAGAAAAAGACTATTTCTGAGATCTCTTCTAAATATACACAGGAATATTTTAAGATGATGGATGCCCTGGGGGTAGGGCGTGCGACAAGATATCCGAAAGCTACGGAACACATTGAGGATATGATTGGAATCGTCGGGAAACTTCTTGAGGGAGGATTTGCTTATGTTATTGATGGTGATGTTTATTTTGAAGTTGCAAAGTTCAAAGAATATGGGAAACTTTCAGGCCGTGATGAAAGGGCAATGATGGCTGGTGCTCGTGTTGCGGTCGATGAAAGGAAGCGGAATCCGCTAGATTTTGCTCTGTGGAAGGCATCAAAGCCAGGGGAGCCCTCGTGGGACAGCCCATGGGGGAAGGGGAGGCCTGGGTGGCATATCGAATGTTCCGCAATGGCCACAAAATATCTAGGACAAACTTTCGATATTCATGGTGGAGGACTGGATTTGGTCTTTCCGCATCACGAGAACGAGATAGCCCAGGCAGAGGCAGCAACAGGCAGGCCTTTTGCAAAATACTGGATACATAATGGATTTGTCACCATCAACAGGGAGAAAATGTCCAAGTCGCTGGGGAATTTCTTTGCGATAAGAGAGATATTGGATAAGTTTCCTCCCCATGTTGTGAGATTATTTTTGTTATCAACGCATTACAGAAGTCCAGTTAATTACAGCGATGAGGATATAAAGGCGGTCGCAAATAAATATATGACGCTTCAGGAAGGAATGGATTCCATTTATACCTATGCTAATGCTGATATAAATGTTAAAGACAAGAAAGATTATAAAAAAGAGATTGAGGGATATAAGGATAAATTTATTAAAGCCATGGATAGTGATTTTAATACAGCAGAGGCAATTGGGGTGATTTTTGAATTGATCTCGTTTGCCTATTTGTTAATTAAAAAAAGAGTTGATAAAAAGAACGTTGTTTTGATTAAACCC
>JAUWWO010000020.1 GCA_030616825.1 Candidatus Margulisiibacteriota bacterium
GCCTTTTTCGAGTAGCAAGAGCCTTTTAGGCTCGGAGGCTTTTTCATATAGAATCTGCGACATCCTGTAAGGAATCATTTCATCTTCTTTAGAATGGATAATTAATAAGGGTGCTTTTATCAGCTTTATCTTTTCAAGGGAATTGAAATTGCTCCTAATCCAAACAAGGGGGCGTGTAAAGAGGAAAAGCGAATGCCGGGCGATATCTTTAGCAGAGGTAAAAGTGCCTTCTATAATAACTCCTCCGACTTTCTCCTGAGATGCCAGATGCACAGCAACACTTCCTCCAATTGAACGCCCCATAACCACAATCTGGGAGGGAAGATAATTTTTTTGTTTTATCAGATAATCATAAGCGGCTTTGGCATCTAAGTAAAGATTTCGTTCAGAAGGCCGACCTTTGCTTTTTCCGTAACCATGATAATCGACTATGAAAATGTTGACAGGTAACCGATAAAGCAAATCTATTATTGGCAGGCGGTGACCGATATTCCCGGCATTGCCGTGGAAATACAGGATAACTTTATCTGAATCTTTATTTTTAATATGCCATCCATGTATGGTTTTGCCATCCGCAGTTTTAACATAAATGTCTTCATATTTCAGGCCAATATATTCTGGGGTGTAATCAATTTTCCTCATAGGAAAATAAATCATACTGTGCTCCAGTAATGGTTCTATAAACAAATTAAAAACTATCCAAATCCCTAGAAATATTAGTAAATGGTACATATTTTTTTTTACCTTAAACATAAAAGCACTTTTTGATTACCAAATTCTCGGCAAGAGTCTATATTTCGTCTTCTTAGCGTATTCGGCATATCCTTCTAGTTCGTTCTAAGCCCATTTTGGGCCTTTAACCATAGCTTACTACTTATCAAAGGAATTTAGCAAGGGTTTAAGCCGTAGTAAATGAGCTTGAAAGCTCAATAGGCTTACAATATAATCTTATTGCTATACATAATAAAATCATGCTTAATATCTTAAGGCAAATGCTCGAGTGGCTTATTTTTATATTCCTGTTAGTTTGGCAATGGATACAGGGAGTAATTGTGAAAGTTTCGTTAACAAACATTATAGCTATATTTGCTCTTTGGCTTGCATATTTAGCTTATACCAAGACAATGAAGGAGAAATATGCAGGATGGATTGATTTATTGCTCCTCCTTAGTGCAAGGCATAGCCATAATAATTATTATGACGGTGCCCAAATTATACGCTTTAATATAAATACTGCAACTAGTGACATAACTCTACAATCTACTATTTCTAATACTATTGGGGGGATAATATGCAAGTCACGGTGTTGGTGTAATAGGCACTAAGTCCCTCAATTTGAACATATTACTGAGCTCTGTGATAATCTGGTTCCAACTGAAGTCCGTTGGGGCTAAAACCTCCCGTTGGTCGGCAATGACCAAATACCAATTTCCAATGACAAATAAATTCCAGTGCATAGTATTAAATTTTGAATTTATAATGAACTCGGTTTAAACAAAACAGTTCTATCTGTTGTATTTTTCCATTAATTCTTTTACAAGAGGGTCCTTTTTTGCTGCATCAAGGTATATGGAGATTTTTGAGCCATCAATATTTTTTTGTCTCGCCAGAGCCTTGCCAAATGCTGCTCCTGCTGTGTTATACATTACATTGTAAGGCAGATCTTTGTAATAATGCTTGGATTCCTCTAATTTGCTTTGATCAATAAGTACCCTTTTAATGCCAACCTTTCGCCCAGCTTCGTAGATGAAGTTATTTGCTATGCTGGATCTTCCACTTGAATCACAAAAAAAGGATAAAAATGTAAAATAAAAGAATTCATAATATTTGTCAATTTGCGCATGATTTTCGTCTTCACTATTCTTAATGTAATCCCATGTGCCGGTCCGCATTCTTTCTAATGCAGGCTGTCTTTTTGTGTAGAACTCTTTTCCAGGGATTACGACTGGGCATGTTACTGCTATTAGCGAAGCAATGGTTAAGAAATTAACTGTTAGCGATCTTTCTTCGCCGGTGATATTCTTGTTAATATTGCTAGAAATAGTTGAGCTTGTTTCATCCCAAAATCTTCTTAAGTATGCTCTGAAACTCATTTTTTTATGGCATAGAATATCTTGATAATAATTATTAGCAATGCTCTTTGCCTTTTTAATGCCTGGAATTAAAGCTTCCGATATCCGTTTGTCATTTAAAAGATATATAATGAGCGGCGTAAAACAGTCCCAGCTGTTGCGCAAATTATACTTCTCAAACTTGAAGGGGGTTTCAAGGGTTAAAAGTGCCGGTTCTTTTAAGAACTTACTGGGTTTTTTGGTGAGGGGCGCTGAATAGCCTCCATTGCTTAGATAGCGTTGCCAGATGTAATCGTCAATCTCGTCGACAATTTTCATTAGTTTCGCTTCGTTTAAGATTTCTTTTATTGCCACATATAACGCATTTGAACTCTTTGCCTCTAATGTTGAGCTCTTAATAGGTTCATGCTTATAAAATTCGTTGATGTTAGGGTAATTATTCGGAATTCCCATCTGTATCCCCTCTATATAATATATCGTCAAAAAACGAATTAAATTTCATGTGGTTTTTATGCCATTAGGGCTATGGCCTTCCTTTGGTCGGCAATGACCAAACAAATTCCCTCCAATCGATCCATTATCTGTGCCTAAAATTCTACGCCCTGTTACATGTCCTGTTTCCCGGTACCCGTTTCCTGTTCCCCTTGTCCCCAAAGTCTTTAAATAGTATAATCTCACAAAACGATCCTTTTGAATTTCAAGGTCATGCACTAGTCCCGCCAAAGGCGGGACACCCAGACCTCACTTAAAAAACACTTATGCAAGTACTTATTGAATTTGAAAAACAACCTTTACTTTTTTCTGAGCCGCTCTCCGTCATCTCGTGCCATGATGTAGAAGAAGTCCCACTGGCTTTTGAGAAGATGGAGGGGGCATTAAAATCAGGACATTACCTTGCAGGATTCATCTCCTATGAGGCCGGGTACTCTTTTGAAGAGTGCCTTGTAAGAGAGAAACAGTATGATTTTCCGCTGGTGTGTTTGGGAGTGTATGAAAGGCCTAGGGGTCAGGGGTTAGGGGTTAGGGGTCAGGAGTGGGAAAAGGGTAGAGGGGTGAGGGGGGCGGGGTTGAATATCTCTAAGACCGAATACTTCTCAGATATCGAGCAAATCAGGGAGCATATCGCTCGAGGAAATGTATACCAGATTACCTACTGCATTAAATTCAGGTTCGACTTTCAGGGGGATCCGTCCGCTCTCTACACTCGCTTAAAAAGAGAACAGCCCGTTCCATATCCCGCATATATCAAAACAGACGATTGCCACATCCTTTCGCTTTCTCCTGAGATGTTCATAAAAAAAAGAGGAGAGCATGTGATAACAAAACCAATGAAAGGAACCTGGCCAAGGGGTGAAAATTTTTGGGAGGACCTCTGGGCCAAAAGAAAACTTCATCGTGATCCAAAGAACAGGGCAGAAAATGTGATGATAGCTGATCTTTTGCGGAACGATTTGGGACGAATAGGGGAGTCGATTAAAACTCCTAAACTTTTTGAAGTAGCGCGATATAAAACTTTGTGTCAGATGACATCAACTGTTACTGGAAAAGTAAAGCACGATATCCCGCTTTATAAGATGTTTAAAGCAATTCATCCCTCTGGCTCAGTCACCGGCGCTCCAAAAATTCGGGCGATGCAGATAATAAGAGGGATCGAGAGGGAGCCAAGAAAAATATATACAGGTGCCATAGGGTACGTTACACCAAATAAAGACCTGTTTTTTAATGTTCCAATAAGAACTCTCCTCATCAAAGACGGGAAAGGGGAAATGGGGGTAGGGGGAGGGATAGTTTGGGATTCAACCTCTGAGAGTGAATTTGCTGAAGGAATGCTTAAGGCGAAGTTCTTGTTTGATTCAGCTTCCCCATTTTGATATTTGGTGATATCTCGGGTATAATATCGACCTATGGCTCAACCTAATTGGAAGATAACGGCAGGACTTATTATAGTAATCGCTGCGGCTATCTGGTGGATGGCAACTGGAATAATTCAGTTTCTATTCAGCGAGGGACCACTAATGAGTCTTGCTTGGGGTGGCCTTGTTGGTGGAATTGTGCTTTTGACTGGCCTCATTGCTTATAGATGGAGATATGTTGGGGGATGGATCCTGGTCTTTGAGGGAATTCTTCCAATTTTCCTGGCACTCTCGGGAGGCAATATGCATCCTTTAACTATCCTGGTTCAAGCGGGGCCTCCGATTTTAGCTGGGATTTTATTCCTGCTTGATTGAAAATTAATTTACCTTGCCCTTACAATATCCTTTATCTTCATGAGCGAGGTCAGGTAGCTTCTTTCCATCTCTGCGAGCTTCATTTTGATGAAAGAAACTGCGGAGGAAAGCTCGGGGATAAGGATATGCTCTAGGGCGTTTACCCTTCTCTTTACTTTTGTAATCTCCTTTGATATGAGCTCCAGGGCTTTTATGTTTGCTGCAAGTGATACCAGTTCCGGAAGGATCTGATTAAAGCCAATGAGTGAGCGATCCAGTTCTGCGGGGGTATTGGCAAATCCGTAAGAGAATGGTGTGCCCTCGATTTTTAACTCGTACTGTGGCACACGAACTCCCATGATATTTTTATGTGTTGCGTGTATTAAACTCCCCTGCTTTGGAATAAATACTGCTTCTTCGAATTCCTGGGCACTTATCTCGGACCCAGCAAGGATAATATTACTAAAAGCTCTTGGAACAACTTGATTGAGACGGGAGAGTTTCTTCTCCGTCTCCTTAGCAATACCAATGAATTTCCCTACGAGGCCATCGAGCTTGTCCTTGAGAAGTTTGTGTCCGCGTCGAGCAAGCTCGGTGCGTCTTTTTGTTCGCAGAAGTACCATTCTGGTTGCATTAACCGCGACCTTCATGTTAACTTGCTTTCTTCATGTATTTATTGATATGTTCTTCCTTTACCCTCTTTAGCTCTTCTCTTGGGATCCCAGAGAGTAGTTCCCAGCCGATATTTAAGGTCTCCTCAATGGGGCGGTCATCTTCCTCTCTCTGGCGGATGAAACGATTCTCGAATTCGTCAGCGAACTTAAGGTACGCTCTGTCTACATCTGAAACGGATTCCTCTCCAAGGATTACTATTAGCTCTCTTACTTCTCTTCCCCGGGCATAAGCAGCAAAAAGCTGGCTTGAAACACCAAGGTGATCCTCTCTGGTTTTGCCAATACCTATTCCTTTATCCTTTAATCTCGAAAGGGAGGGTAGAACGTCAATCGGAGGGTATATCCCTTTTCTCCAGAGTTCCCTTGAGAGAATTATCTGACCCTCGGTTATGTATCCTGTGAGGTCTGGTATCGGATGAGTCTTGTCGTCCTCTGGCATGGAAAGAATGGGGATCAGCGTTATCGATCCAGAGCCGCCCTTGATGCGACCAGCTCTTTCATATATGGTTGCCAGATCAGTGTACAGGTATCCTGGATAGCCCCGGCGTCCTGGGACTTCCTTTCTTGCTGCAGAAACCTCTCGCAAAGACTCGCAGTAGTTGGTCATATCAGTGAGTATTACAAGGACGTGCATTCCGGCATCAAAGGCCAGATACTCGGCAGCAGTGAGGGCTACCCTTGGCGTTGCTATGCGTTCGATCGCAGGGTCAGAAGCGAGATTTATGAACAGCACCGATCTCTCGATCGCGCCAGTTGATTTTAAATTGGATATAAAGAAGTCTGCTTCTTCAAAGGTAATGCCCATTGCCGCAAAGACAACGGAAAAATCCCCTCCGCCCTTAAGGACCTTTGCCTGCCGGGCGATCTGTGCGGCGATTTTTGCATGGGGAAGACCTGAGCCAGAGAAGATCGGGAGCTTTTGACCCCGAACAAGGGTGTTTAATCCATCAATCGATGAGATTCCCGTCTGTATGAAATCATTTGGATAATCCCTGGCATATGGGTTTATGGGATTTCCTGAGATGTCCATTTTTTTCTGGGCCAGGGGAGGAGGGGTGCCGTCAATTGGATGTCCCAAACCATTGAATATGCGGCCCAGGATCTCCGGCGAGACAGGGAACTCCAGGCCCTTTCCCTTAAATCGGATCTTGGTGTTTACAACATCTATACCCTTTGTGCCTTCAAATATCTGCACAAGGGCCTTGTCTTTATTTATCTCGAGAACTCGACCATTTCGAATCTCTCCGCTTGGCAGTTCTATCTCCAGCAACTCGTCGTAGGCAACACCCTCAACTTCTTCAACGATGATAAGCGGCCCAGAAATGGAGGATACGGTTTTATATTCTTTAAGCACGGCTACTCTCCTCTGTTAATAAGCCCAGCTCCTCCTTCATCTCTTCGGAAAGGAGATCGAGCTCTTTTATATTTTTCTCTTCAATGAATTTCATCTTTGCAATCCCCTCTATTATCTTTGCCCCTGATATCGATTTTAAACTTACTCCTTCTTGGAGTTTTTCTAAAGCCTGCCCGTGAAAATCAATTATAAGTTTTAGCATCTTGAACTGCTTTTTAAGTGATGTGTATGCGTCAACCAGCTCATATGCGCTCTGATAGAGAAAATCTTCCCGGATTAGCTTTGCTGAAAACATGACAAGCTGCTCTTTTGGTGATAGTGCATCGAGCCCCACAAGCCGGACAATTTCTTCAAGTTCTGCTTCTTCTTGCAGGATCCTCAAAGCTTCTCTGCGGATTTTTGGCCATTCTTCAGAAATTGCCTCCTTTAAATATGCTCCGAGA
>JAUWWO010000105.1 GCA_030616825.1 Candidatus Margulisiibacteriota bacterium
GTTGTTGGTGTGGACACTTTGACTAAATATCTGGACTGGAAAGATCGGACCACGTCTGTTCTCTTCGGGGACGGTGCTGGTGCAGCAGTTCTTATACCCTCAACCGATGGAACTGGCATTTTGTCAAATTATCTTATGTCCAATGGCTTCGACGGGAAATATCTAATAATGCCTGGCGGAGGATCCCGTGACCCCGAATGCAAAAACGGGAGATTCATACGCATGAACGGAAAAGAGGTCTTTAAATTCGCGATTAAGGCTCTTGAGGATACAGTTAAAGCTGCACTTCAGCTTGCTCATCTTAAAATTGAGGACATCAACTTGCTCGTCCCCCATCAAGCAAATATAAGGATAATAGATCACGCAGTGAAGAAACTTGGCTTGCCAAAGGAAAAAGTCTATGTTAACCTTGAGCGCTACGGAAATACCTCAGCGGCCTCAATACCACTAGCACTTACTGAAGCAGCTGCTGCTGGCCGTATAAAACCTGGAGATATTGTTGTTCTTTCTGGCTTTGGAGCAGGCCTCACCGCTGGGGCAAATATAATAAGATGGTAAAATTCTATAAGGGGAAATCTCGATGGATTACTTTTTGACCGAAGAACAGAAGATGATAAAGGACTTAGCAAAGAAAATATCAGAGGAGAAGATCCTTCCTGTCCGAGCTGAGCTCGACGAAAAAGGGGAGTTCCCTTGGGAGATCATGAAGACCCTTGGCGAGGCAGACCTCTGCGGCCTTTATATGCCTGAAGAGTATGGAGGTTTCGGAGGTGGAACAGTTGAGTTTTGCCTGGCTGTTGAGGAGATAAGCAAAGCTTGTGGAGGGGTGGGAGTAACGTTTGCCGCATCAGCGTTGGGTGCTGTGCCTATACTGTTCTTTGGGTCTGAGGAGCAAAAGAAAAAATATCTTCCAGATATCGCCTCCGGGAAAAAGCTTGGAGCCTTTGGTCTTACCGAGGCAAACGCAGGCTCTGATGCCGGAGCGATTGAAACAACGGCAAAGAGAGAGGGAGACCACTATATTTTAAATGGAACAAAACAGTGGATCACAAATGGTGGCGAAGCGGAAACCTATGTCATCATAGCCATGACGGATAAGAAAAGGGGCTCAAGAGGAGCTTCTGCCTTTATTGTGGAGAAGGACACTCCTGGATTTACTTTCGGAAAAAAGGAAAACAAAATGGGCATACGATGCTCTACAACTAGGGAGCTAGTTTTCCAGGATTGCAAGGTCCCTTCTCAAAACCTGATTGGACGAGAGGGAATGGGCTTTATCATAGTCATGAAGACATTGGATAAAACCAGGCCTGGAATTGGAGCTCAAGCAGTGGGTATTGCGGCAGGAGCACTAGAAGAAGCTGTAAAATATTCTCGGGAAAGGGTTCAATTTGGGAAACCCATATCCACTTTACAGGCAATCCAGCATATGCTAGCAGACATGGCCACTCAAGTTGAAGCAGCAAGAACCCTTGTATACGCTGTAGCAAGAACAATAGATGCAGGATCAAAAGACTTTACAAAGGAAGCAGCAATGTGCAAACTCTTTGCGTCGGAGACAGCGATGAAGGTAACTATAGATGCCGTACAGATCCTCGGTGGATATGGTTACATGAAGGAATATCCGGTGGAGAAAATGATGAGGGACGCAAAGATAACCCAGATTTACGAAGGGACAAATCAGATCCAGCGGAACCAGATAGCACTGCAGCTGATCAAGGAAAGTGCCAGCAAGAAAGAATGATCAATTAAAAAACTTAAAAAAACCGCCAATAAGAAAAAACTATTAGGCGGTTTTTTAAATAATTAGGGTTATCAATATGAACATAATAGTATGCATAAAACAGGTTCCAGAGACAACTGATGTTAAAATAAATCCTGAGACAAATACCCTGATTAGAGAGGGTGTGCCATCGATAATAAACCCTTTTGACGAGAATGCTATAGAAGAGGCGCTCCGGATCAGGGAAGCTCATGGAGGTCGTGTCACAGTTATAACAATGGGACCACCTCAGGCAGCTGAAGCACTAAGGCAGGCTCTGGCCATGGGCGCAGACGATGTAATTTTAATCTCAGACAAGGCTTTTGCTGGCTCAGATACCCTCTCAACCTCATATGCACTGTCAAAAGCGATAAGAAAAATCGGAGAGTATAATCTTATAATCTGCGGAAAACAGGCAATCGACGGCGACACCGCTCAGGTTGGTCCCGGAATTGCCGAGTGGCTTGGAATTCCCCAGATAACATTCGTTGTAAAAACAAAATTCGACGGAGGCAAGCCCCTCGAATCCTCTCGGGGCAAGCTCATTGCAGAAAGACTGCTTGAAGACGAAAATGAGATTGTCGAAGCGAGATTCCCTGTGTTGATCACTGTTGTCAAACAGATAAATGAACCAAGATATCCATCTCTTAAAGGACAGATGAGGGCTAAGAAGAGCACGATAAAAACCTGGTCCGCCAAAGACCTCGAAGCAGATGAATCGAAAATTGGACTTAATGGTTCTCCTACACAGGTGATCAAGATATTCACTCCTCCACCTAAAACTGGAGGGGAAATGCTCTCGGGTTCAGTTGAAGAAATGGTGCAGACCCTTTCAGAAAAGCTTCGTGCCAGTGGAGTTTGCTAGATGGCAATATTGGTAATAAAAGATAAATGCACTGGATGTAAATTGTGTGTGCCTGCCTGTCCCTTTGGCGCAATAGAGATAGTAGGAAAGATAGCGGTTATAGATGAAGGGAAATGCAATCTATGTGGCGCATGCGTTGACGCCTGTAAATTCGAGGCCATCGAGATCAAACGTGAGACCACGGCCAAGCCAGTTAACTTAAAAGATTATAAGGGGGTTTGGGTCTTTGCAGAACAGCGAGACGGCGAAATACAAAGTGTGACACTTGAGCTTCTAGGCGAGGGCAGAAAGCTCGCAGAAGTTCTCAAGGTAGAACTTTGCGCAGTCCTTTTGGGAGACCTCTCAATTGAAGGAAAAACTAAAGAGCTAATCACACATGGGGCAGATAAAGTTTATCTCATCACAGATGAAACACTTCTGCGATATTCAACAGCTTCCTACGCTAGTGCAATCGCCTCTCTTATCGAGAAATATAAACCCGAGATCGTGCTCATAGGAGCGACGACGATAGGAAGGGATCTCGCATCGAGGATCGCCGCAAGGATCAAAACGGGACTGACCGCAGACTGCACGGGCCTTTCTATTGATCCAGACAAAAAGATCCTAAAACAGACGAGACCAGCCTTTGGCGGTAATATCATGGCCACGATCATCTGTGAGAACCACAGGCCTCAGATGGCAACGGTGAGGCATAAGGTAATGAAGCGAGCAGTCTGCGATAGTGGGAGAAAGGGCGAAGTGATCAAAGGAGAGCTCAACTCAGACAACGAAGATCTCGTAGTCAAGATCGTTGAAGTAATAAGAGACACAACAGTAAAGGTCAACCTGGCTGAGGCAGAGATCATCGTCTCCGGCGGAAGGGGGCTTGGAGATCCAAAGAATTTCAAGCTCATTGAAGAGCTTGCAGCGGTCCTTGGAGGTGCGGTTGGTGCCTCTCGTGCTA
>JAUWWO010000106.1 GCA_030616825.1 Candidatus Margulisiibacteriota bacterium
GCCGTGAAAATATATTTTCTTTGGATTACATCCTGCCTCGAGTGCAGTGTAGAGTTCTCCGCCAGAGACCACATCAACCCCAAGGCTTTCATCCTCGATGATTTTCAAAATCGCGGTCGTACACAGAGCTTTGCTTGCATATATTATTTCTGTATTTGGATACTTAGATCTAAAAAATGTCTTGTATTCCCTGCATCGCTCCCGAATTGTTTTCTCATCAATTACATAGAGAGGCGTTCCAAACTGGGCCACGAGTGTGGTCACGTCGCAGCCGCCTATCTCAAGGTGTCCATTTTTGTTTGTCTTGGCAGTTATCGGAAGATTTATCATATCTATTTGCCCTTCATCAATTTGTATTCAATGCTATCAACCAGAGCTATCCAGGAAGCTTCGATAATATTGGTGGAAACGCCAACAGTACCCCACGTGGATGTTTCATCCTGAGACTCCACAATAACCCTTACCTTTGCTGCAGTACCTGCTTCGCTGTCAAGAACTCTTACCTTGTAATCGGTGAGCTTAACGGATCTTATCTCTGGATATATATCGCCGATGGCTTTTCTCAAAGCTTGATCGAGTGCGTTCACCGGACCATCGCCTGTTGCCTCGGTATCAATGCTTTTGCCCTTGACATTAAGTTTTATAGACGCCGATACTGTAGCGCCTTGCCTAACGGATTCCCTTGTTTCCACTCCGTACTCCACTAATTCAAAGAAAGGTGAAAATTTCTTAAGGGCTCTCTTAAGCAAGAGTTCAAACGATGCTTCACCTTCTTCAAACTGGTACCCCTGGTGTTCCATTTCTTTTAACACCTGGAGTATTTTTCTCACTTCAGGGGAGTCCTTTTTTAAATCAATACCATAGCCCTTTGCTTTGTAAACCAGATTGCTGATCCCGGAAAGCTCCGAAACAGTAACCCGTCTTTCGTTTCCAACAAGCCCGGGTTTTATGTGCTCATACGTTCCAGGGTGCTTGAGCACAGCATTAACATGAATCCCCCCTTTGTGGGCAAAAGCGCTTCGACCAACAAAGGGCTGGTGAGCCCCATGCGGAAGATTTGCAATCTCTGCCACATGGCGAGAAAGTTCCGTCAAAGTCAAGAGCTCTCTATCTCCAATGCAGTCAAGTTTCATCTTTAATTTTAAAGCAGGTATGATCGAGCACAGGTTTGCATTACCACAGCGTTCGCCATATCCATTGATCGTCCCCTGAACATGGCAGACACCAGAGTCAACGGCAGTGACAGAATTGGCTACCCCACATTCCGAATCGTTATGTGCGTGAATGCCAAGCGGCTTTTTCACCTTTTTCTTTACTGCAGCTACAATTTCTTCAACCTCAAAGGGAAGCGTTCCGCCATTGGTATCGCAGAGCACGAGAACATCAGCTCCTGCGCGTTCAGCAACCTGAAGACATTTAAGCGCATAGGTTTTGTTTGCCTTATACCCATCAAAGAAATGCTCGGCGTCAAAGAGAACCTCTAATCCTTTTGATTTTAGATACTTTATTGAATCTCCAATCAGCTCTAAATTCTCATCAAGCGATATCTTTAAAGCATCTCTAACATGAAAATCCCATGTTTTGCCAAAAATCGATGCTCCGGAAACTCCGGACTCAAGTATCGCTGCAAGGTTTTTGTCCCCTCCCGCATCAACCCCAGCCCGACGTGTGCTCCCAAAGGCAACGATCTTTGATCTCTCAAGCTTTAGTTCTTTTGCCTTTTTAAAGAAATCAATATCCTTTGGATTGGAACCAGGCCATCCACCTTCGATGTAGTGGACCCCGATTTTATCGAGGAGATTGACGATTTTGAGCTTATCCTCTACAGTAAAGGAGATGCCCTCTGTCTGGGCTCCGTCACGCAAAGTAGTATCCAGGAGTTTAACCATTTTCATGAAAATTTTCCTCCAAAAAGCACAAAAAAAATTATACCACAAGAGGACTGAGAGGACAACAGAATTAAAGAAGAAATCAAGAGAAGTTAGGGTTTTTGGACAATCACATGTTTTTGGTTTGATCTTGCTTTCTTAAAAGCACGCTTCAAGTCTTCTAAGGAGATCCCCGCTCCTCTCTTTTCCAAAAGTTTTTGAAGCCTTTCCAAATCGTTCTCACGCAAAAGATGGCTAATTTGACCCTCCCTCAGAAGTTTCATTAAAATACCGGGAGTTCCTTCTTCGGAACTAATGAAAGGCATGAGTTCCGAAGCTACTTTTACCTTCTGTCCCAATTCCTGGGAAAGATAATCCTCGACTTGGGCCAAAGAAAAAGTTAGTCCTAATTTTTGGGCTGCTCTCCCTAAAAGTACAAAATTGACTAGGCTGGTCTTCAATCCACCATAAAAATCACAGAGTTCAAGCTTATCCCCCACTTTGACTAAGTCATTAAAGTCGCCTGTACTAAACCCATAATCTATGAACTCCATATACCCATCTTCTCGAAGCAACTTCTTGACCTGAGCCATATTCTGGATAGCTCCCCAGTTTATGGAAACCATCTTCCCTTCATCAATTTCATCCAAGTGTTCCTTAATGATCCCTCCATGCTCAACCTCTGTTAAGTCAACAGGACGCAGCTCCTGATCCCAATCAATGAAAAGTAAGAATTCCGGATCAAGTTTACTGAGCCTGCCAATATTTCGATCCCTGAACAATCTGGCAAAGGTTTCTATATCGACTTTCTCTCCTTTCTGGGTTTTGATTTTAGTGCCTTCTCTAACCTTCAACCGCAAAATAGCTTGATAATAACCATCGTCTTTTTTGATAAAGTAAGAAGTTGACAGATCATCATAGAGCTCATTAAATCGTATATGTAAAATAGAGTTCTTCTGAAAGTCTTTTGAGTCCAGTGGTAACTTCTCAGCATTTACCCTGTAAAAGCCAACCTGAGGCAGATGTCCTGCCTCTTCCAAATTCTTTCTGGCTGTTTTAAGCATTTTGGGTGAGATATCTCCCAACACATATCTTATTCTTTCGTAATAATGGGTTCCCTTCTCTGTATCTAATTCTTTCATTCTATTTAAGAAATCAATGGCATATCTTCCATTCCCTACTCCATATTCGTGGATATAGATAACTGGAGGAACGTCCTTCCCTAATTTGTGTAAACGATCATGAACTCTCTGAGCACCTAAATAAGCTATAGTGGAATCATGGGAAACTAAAGTGGGGAAATCCTCATAGATTTTTTCTCCCTTCAGCTCATAATAAATCTGGTTTATTAACCCCAATACTCTACCCGCGTCTCTAAACTGTTTATGTAAGTAAGTATATCTTCCTTTGGGAATAGGCGCTAGAGAGGGCTCAACCCTTTCGGCCAATTTTACCGTGAGAATACCAGATACAGTTTTCAGGGCATTGAGGGCTTGTCTCTCTAGAACCGGATGTTTAACCTCTACTTCCAATTCGCCAATTAACCTTTCCTTTTCAGTTACTATTTTCGCTTGCCTTATATTTAAACCAATTCCCGCAGGTTGGGAGAGCAAATCCCTTCCCAACCCAACTCTATCATCAGCCTCAATCTCCACCCAGACATAATAAGGTGATCTTTTTTCCAGC
>JAUWWO010000073.1 GCA_030616825.1 Candidatus Margulisiibacteriota bacterium
AAACCCTATGTGGTTAAGAAGGTAATTGGCCGTGATGGAGGGGTTGTCTTTTCTGCAGAGGCCGAAGAAATTGGAGGCATTCCTATATCTGAGAAAAACTTAACTCTTCTTCGCGAAGCGCTAAAAACCGTGGTCGCTAGGGGTACAGGCATTGCAGCAAAGGTTAAGGGCATTCCTGCTGCGGGTAAAACCGGAACTGTAGAGAATCCCGGCGAGCCGCATGCCTGGTTTATGTGTTATGCTCCACATGATGACCCGGAGATAGTAGTTGTTTCCTTTGTAGCCCATGGCGGACACGGGGACAGAGTCACCGCATACATTGCCCGCGATGTCCTTACATGGCATAAGAAGTACAGGATGGAAAGAGAGATCCCTGAACCAAACTTCAACTGGAATCAATATATAAAACACGGGCCGTATAGAGGGAAACTTTAGAAAATAAAGTCTTGTCAAGCCTAGCAACCTGTGTTAAAATTATTTCTTTGTTAGAAGGAGAACCACCACGTGGAAAAAGCCGAATTAGAAGCAAAATTAAGACAGGGTTCAAAGAAAAGCGACAGGACGCTTCTCAAGACCACAGGTCAGGTACCAGCCATTGTGTATGGTAAGGGTATAGAGAACAGCAAGATTTCCATTGACCTGAAGAAGCTAAGAAAGATAATTGGCGGAGAGGCCGGGCGAAACGTTATAATCTCACTCAAGATCTCCGATGAAGGAAAGTCAAAGGCCATACCAGTTTTAACTCATAACATCCAGAGGTATGCCCTTACAGGGGAGATCATTCATGTGGACTTTCTGCGAATAGACATGGAAAAGGAAGTAAAGACAAAGGTGCACATAGAGCTTGTAGGGGAGCCAATAGGGGTTAGGGAACATGATGGCATTTTGATCCATGGTTTTCGCGAGGTTGAAGTCAAGTGTCTTCCGGCAGATATCCCGGACAAGTTCGAAATAGATGTTTCTTCTTTGAAGATCGGGGACACATTTCATGTATCAGATTTGAAAGCTAAAAAAGGTGTTGAGATACTCTCCTCGATGGAAGAGACGATCGTCTATATCTCGCCGCCGGCCAAGGAAGAAGAGATTGCCCCACCACCTGAGGTTGTTGCCGCAGAAGTACCTTCGGAGATGGGCGCTCCGCCAGAGGGAGTTCCTCCTCCAGAGGAGAAGAAAGCCGAAGAAGAGAAAGCTCCAAAAGAAGAAAAGAAAGCCCCAAAAGAAGAGAAGAAACCCGCCGAAAAAGGACCTCCGGAGAAAAAGTAATAGTCCCGAATTCCATGCAAGTTTTTCCCTTAATAATACGATAATATATATGGAAACCCTTCAATAGACTCAGGGCAGGCGGTCCACATATATTATATGTAATTGACACCCTGAATTTTTGGGAATATCATTATTTAAGGTGGTATTTTAAATGGCAGAAAATCTAAACACATCAGCAGGAGGACTTCATCCGGGACGGCCCGTAATATGGCCTACTTCAAAGGAATCACAATCGGCACAGGTGAAATCTTCTCAAACAGCACAAACTTCTGGCGGAGTGCGAAGTGTGCCTGCGCAAACAGCGAAGACTTCTGAAGTTTCTTCCGCATCCATGGCTGCTCAAACTGCTTCTGCGGCAGCAGCCAAAACAGCAGCAAATGTAGCTCGAGCATTAACCACAGCGGATATCCGCGCACATCTTCTTAACATTCAGATCCCGGATAACGACGTGAATATGCGCATGGCTCAGCTCATGCTCAAGTATGGGGTGGAGCTATCCCGTGCAAATTTCGTAAAGCTCATGTCCATGATGGAAGGAACAAATATGAACACGAGCATTCAGGAAGCCGCAATTGCACTGCTTATGAAAGGGATAGATTCTCCTGAAGCATTAAAGATTCTCTCAAATTACTTTGCTCAAAATCCGCAGCTTGCAGCACAGATTTTGGCAGTGCAGGAAAGCATTGGCAACCTTCAGGGGATGCTTGGTATGGGGAAGGCAGCTCTTAATTCTACCCTTCTTGCACAGATCGCGGCAATGCTTTCGCAGTTTGACGAGCTTCTCAAGGGGCTTCCGGGAAATTACAAGTTCTCCGAAGGTAATGGAATAGATAGAGAAGGCCTTATAAATGATGTAAGATCGCTTAAAGCCCTTCTTCAAGGACTACAGGAGAAAGCCCCTGTCGAGCGCGGTGGAGGATCGGAAGTGCTTTCTGCAGGTTTATCTGGAGCAGTAGATAAATTGGACATGGTACTTCAGAACCTTGTTGCTCAGGCAATCATGTCGCAGGGGTCCGAGAGACAGGAAGTCAATTATCAGTTCTATCAGATCCCAAATACCCTGGCTAATCCTCCAAAGAACATGGAGATCGTCGTTAAAAAGGATGGCAGTGAGAGCAAAGTTATTGATCCCAGAGATACACAGATTATACTATCTATTGATACTCACAACATGGGAAAAATTTCTCTGGTGATGAAAGTTAAAGACAAAAAGGTCAGCTTTCTGTTTAACACTGAGACAAAGGGTGTACAGAATGCAATAATCAGGGAATCCGGAGAGCTAAAACAAAAACTCCTGGACCGCGATTACATTGCCGAAGGATTTCAGGTAAAAGTAAACCCCACAATGTGTAATATCAGGCCGTATTTGATTCCAATGATCGGGTTGGACGACCTGCTAAGGATTAATGTTGAAGCATAAATCGCAGCGCGGAATAGAGTTTTCGTCCCACGATTGAAGGCGTGGGATTTTTGTTATAGAATAAGCTGGAGGTATAAAAGATGGCAGAAGAAAGAATAGAGATCCCCCCTGAGGAAGAAGCTCCCAAAGTCGAAGAGGCTCCAGTCGAGGGAAAGCGTTCTGCTGTAGCTCTGCGATACGATGTAGATAGAGACAGGGCTCCGCTTATTCTTGCCTCTGGCCGCGGCCCGGTTGCAGACGAGATCCTGAGAATTGCAGAAGAAAATAAAATCCCTCTCTATGAAGACCGCGAGCTCGCCTCACTGCTGGCCAAACTCGAACTTGACACAGAGATCCCTCCAGAGCTTTATATCCTCGTTGCAGAAGTCCTCTTTTTTGTTTATAAACTCGACAGGATGGCTGAAAAACGCGAAAAGATCTTCCACAAGATGGTTGAAGAAGAGAAAGAGAAGAAGAGGGGAGGAAAGTAGGCTACTCACCGAGCATTTCTCCAATCCAGTAGCTATTTACTGCAATCATTAATTGCGGATTAATTTCTAAAGGACCCTGTATGCTAGATGAACCAACAGCAGATACGTTCTCCATGCCCATGAATTCATGAGTCTCTATTAAACTCCCATCTTCCTTTTTCTTTATTGCTCCTATTGCCATTCCAAGAGGATGGAATGAGAAGTTCAGAAGTTCTACATCTGGTCGTAAAAGATATTTTGCAAAATCAGAGAGTTCCCTTTTACGAATGAATCCCATTCTGGTTAGTTCGGACTTCTCTCTGCTTTTAAACATCGGCCATACCGGAGCTCTTAAGTACTTAGCGCCTTTGGTAGCAGACCAGATTTGCAGAGCCTCCAGAGCCAGTGTTTTTAACCTTATGTCGTCCTCTCTTGCCAGATGGTAGCGAAGGATCGTATTTCCAAGCACGCGTCTTATAGAGCCGCGAGAATTTGGTCCATCGTCAATCATTGGGCCTGCAATTGCCCTGTTTTTAAACAACTTAGTATATTCTTCCAGATCCTTACCATATAATAGTGAACCCATGCTATCGATGGGCATAGGAGGTCTGGCTGTTTCAATGACCCCGAATGGAGGAGCATAAGTTATCATTGCCTGAGGTCGACCGGTTCCGGTATCAACAACTTTACTCGGATCGAACATGGATACTTCTGTGCACGGATGAATTGTTATGCCAGAATTATTATCAATAGGAGAATATCCAGAGTCATGGAGCAGATCAAAATCTCCAATGATCCCTGCCCCCAAAAGGATCTTGCCATTTTGTGAAAGTTCGAAAGTAGCGGAGCTCAAAGGCATTCCATCCGGGTCATAATGAATTACATCAACTGATTTTGCCTTTCCATTTACCGGGTCTCTGTTAATGACTACTGCTTTTGTGTTTGTAAAAACAAAGGTATTGTTATAGTCGGTTAAAATTTCTGGTATATGGACTTTTGTTGGATCATTTGGAACAGGCAGCCAGCATCCGGATGGGCATCTTCCAAGACCGGCACATAGTTCTCCTCCAAACCCATAAAGAGGTCTGGATTCACGTCCGAGTGCTTTTGATGTCTCCATGAATAACCTGCTGCTTGCTCCCATTGCATCAGGTGAGACCTGTTTAATGTGATAGTCACGCTTTATTATTTCATATATCCTTTCGAATTCTCTCAAAGGCATTATCTTACTTATTATTTCTT
>JAUWWO010000079.1 GCA_030616825.1 Candidatus Margulisiibacteriota bacterium
AAACAAATTTTTTCAGTATCGGACGATAATTAACAGGTTAAGTGTATTGCAGCAGCGGTATTCGGATCAGCTGAAAGTTCATTGAATTTTTTAACGGCATCGCTTGTCTTTAGTATCAAGACTTTGATGCCGTTTTGTCTTAGATAGTCCTCTGCCTCTCTGGATACTTTCATAACCCCACTTGCGCCAGTACCAAAAACAATGATTTTTGGACCTGCTTTTGCTAAACTTTCAATATCTTTTATGGAGACATTGTGGCTTGTTTCTCTCCACCAGGAGCGAACTTCTCCCTTGAATATTATAACGTCGTGGTCATATCGCTTACCGTCAATAGTAATCGAACCAAATTCGTAATGATTGATCATGGCTTAATCCACAAACGTTCCTCTGGAATATCTTACTACCCTGCACAGCCGTGGTCAACACAGGTTACAATATTACTAATTCTGTGATAAAATAGTTGTCTAATCCTGTGTCGGAGGGGGTAAGAAAATGAAGCGTTTAATTTGCATAGCTATACTTTTATTCTTCTCGGGAAATTTGGCCTTTGCCCAAACGGACTACGAGAAAAAGCTTGAATACAAAAGAAAGAAGATCGATATCCTTGTGAAAACTTTTCTCAAGGGAGAAACCTCTGCGTATACGACAACGGACACATGGGGTACAACTATATCACCTGAAGCTGGTTATTCTTACACCTATACTTATGGAACAACACGCAGGGGCGAAACCTTTTTGCTCAGGGAAGTATCCGACTGGGTGATTATAAGGGGCGGGGTGAGGGAGCTCAGTGATGTGGAATTGTTGAAAATAACAGGAAACAAGGAAGAAGCCAAGGAGACTCAAGCAGTAATAGACGAAAGAGCCAAATGGATGACCATTGGAACAATTGGAGGAATATTAGGGATAGGGGTGGCAATCGCTGGATCCTCTGATGGAAACACAGGAACCATAACAGCTGGAAGCGCCATATCACTCCTTGGATTTATTATCAGTTCTCTTAACCTCCCACAAAAGCATTATATCGCTGCAGACTATGCACTTGAGGAAACAGATCTTTATAATATAAGGCTTAAAAAGGAACTTGGACTGCCGATAGATTTTGAATAAAGCTGAGATTTAGATTGAGGTTGAGGCAGGTCAGCAGATCCGCGGAAGTTGCTCTCCTGAAAAATTTTCTAAAATTCGGCTGCCGCCAACAGAAGTATTTAATATGACCATGCCTTTATTTTTAGAAGTTACCCTGCCAATAATTTTTGCACCTTTGCCATATTTGTGTTTTCTCATTGTTTTTAATAATCTAGTTGAATCTTTTCCGCGGACAAAAGCAACCACTTTACCTTCATTCGCAATATAATAAGGGTCAAGCCCAAGTATTTCACAGGCGCCTCGCACAGATTCCTTTATTGGTACTGCGTCCTCATTGATTTCTATTCCTATATTTGACTGCTCTGCCACTTCATTTAATACTGTTGCCAGCCCTCCTCTCGTTGGATCCCTCATACAGTGGAGCTTTGCACTGGACCCCAACATTTTCTCAACCAAACCATTTAACGGTGCACAATCACTCTTTAACTTTGTCTTAAATTCGATTCCCTTTCTCTCAGAAAGCACTGCTATGCCGTGGTCTCCAATTGAGCCAGAGAGAATTATTGCATCTCCTGGTATTACATTTGAGTTTGATATCTCGCCTTTTGAAATAACCTCTCCAATACCAGATGTATTTATAAAAATCCTATCAGCACCACCCCGCTCTACCACTTTTGTATCTCCGCAAACGACTGAAACAGCAGCTTTCTTACTTGCACTTTTGATGGAGTTGATGATTTTTGTTAATTCCTCAAAAGGAAAACCCTCTTCGATTATCAAACCCAAGCTGATATATATTGGCTTTGCGCCATTCATGGACAGATCATTAACTGTACCGCAAATTGCGAGTTTCCCAATATCACCACCCTTAAAAAAAATCGGCTGAACAACGTATGAATCTGTTGTAAACGCAAGCTTGCCAGCTAACTTGGAAATAACAGCGCTGTCATCAAGTCTATTGAGTGCCTTATTGCCAAGTTCCTTAATTATTAGCTCATCAACAAGGGCTTTGGTGAGTCTCCCCCCACCCCCATGGGCTAGAGTTACTTTTCCTTTCACGACCTTCCTCCGTACTTATAATAAGCCGCACAAGCCCCTTCGGTAGATACCATACACGGTCCTTTTGGATTATCTGGAGAACATGTCCTGCCAAATAACTTACACTGCCCAGGGATTTTAACCCCTCTCAAAACCTCCCCACAGATGCAAGAAGTCTTTGTTTTAGACAAAGCCTCCGGTTTAATTTTAAAAACTGATTTTGCGTCAAACCTTGAATATTTCCCTTTAAACTCTAACCCACTATTCTCTATTTTACCAAATCCCCTCCACTCGGCATCAGCCACCCCAAAAACCTCATTCATGACTTTTTGCGCTTTGACATTACCTTCAGGCTTAACCACACGACTATACTCTATTTCAACTCTTGCCTCTTTCTTTATCTGCTTTAACAAAGCATAAATCGATTCCATCATATCCACCGGCTCAAACCCGGTGATAACTGCAGGAATTCCAAAATCTACCGAGATAAACTCATAAGGCTTTGAACCAATAATAACTGAGACATGCCCTGGAAGGATAAGTCCATCGATTTTAACCTCCCCTGCATCGAGCAGTACCTTGATAGCTGGTGGTATAAGTTTATGAGCGGAATATACATAAAAGTTATTTAATCCTTTTTCATGGGCCTCAATAACTGTGGCCGCAACAGTTGGTGCTGTTGTTTCAAAACCAACGCCAAGGAAAATCACCGGTCTAGGCTTTTCTTTAACTGCCACCTTAAGTGCATCAAGGGGTGAGTAGACCACGCGAATATCAGCGCCATCTGATTTCCTGGAAGCAAGGCTCCCAGAAGAACCTGGAACATTCATCATATCCCCAAAAGTGGCAATGATTGATCCTGGAATGTGTGCAAGCTTTATCATCGCATCGATATCAGCTTCACTTGTAACACAGACCGGACATCCCGGGCCGGAGAGAAGTTTAACTCCCTTGGGTAAGAGAGATTTAATTCCGTACTTAAACAGCGCCATTGTGTGTGTACCGCAGACTTCCATTAGATTGGCGCTTCCGCGAAGTCTTGCTATCTTTTCGGCAATCCTTTTGACTACTTTTTTGTTTTTATACTCATCAATGTATTTCATGTTGTCCGTTTTGCGTTATACATCTAGTTCTTATTCTTCATTTCCTTCCAGATCTCAAGGGCTTCTCGAGCTTCCTTCTCATCGATCTTCTGTATGGCAAATCCAGCATGGATCAAAACATAATCTCCGACCTTAGGACCTTCTAGAAACATGAGATTTGCCCGTTTTATAATTCCCCCAACTTCAACCTCAGCACCCACCCCATCAATCTTTATTATCTTTGACGGTATTGCTAAACACATAGAAGTAGCAATTATACAATAAGTTTGTTCTAATATGTAGTGGAAGAAAGATAAGAATAAGTTGCCCTCTATATCCTTATTTCCACTTTACATTTTTCTAAAAAAATGGCATAATCTAAAAAAGTGCCCATGAGCAACCTTACAAAAAGGAAGGTGCAGAATGGGAAAGAAGGGTTCCTCTTCATCCGTCAAACGGAAAAGAGGCAAAACAAAATCCAGGCAGAAAGTAAAAGCGCGCAGGAAAAAAGATATTATCCGGGAGATAGAAGCGATCATTGGCCTGGAAGCAGGAACGCTAAGTTAATAATCTATAAAACCCTGATTTTTGCTGCAATCGCTGCCTGACCAAGTGATATGCCGCCGTCATTTGCTGGAATCTTAGAATGACTATAAACTTTAAATCTAGCTTTCTTTAGAAGTCCCACTGTTTTCTCTGTCAGATACTTATTTTGAAAACAACCGCCGGATAGACAAACTTTATTCAATTTAGTCTTTCTTCTTGCTCTCTTACAGACCTCTACTATCATATTAGCAATAGTGTTGTGAAACTTTGATGAGAGCTGAGAGGTGAGAGCTGAGAGGTGAGAAGTTTTTATATCATTTACGATTCCCAAGATTGTCTTTTTGGGATCAATTATAAACCGCCCCTCTTCCTCAACTATGTCAAACTTGTATGAACTTTGAGACGGTCTATCAATAGCATACTCCAGCTCTGCCGCAGCTTCACCTTCATAGGTGT
>JAUWWO010000082.1 GCA_030616825.1 Candidatus Margulisiibacteriota bacterium
ACGGCATAAATGTAATCATCCTCCTTGACAAAAGCAATCTTTGTCCCGTCAGGAGACCATGAAATACCTTGAATGCCGCTGACCTCAGTAGTAACTTGAACAGGACTTCCCATACTATCTATATCGCGTATATATAAAATTTGCCCGTTTGTCTCTTCAGCATACGCAATCTTTTTACTGTCTGGAGACCAGCAAAAGTATTGAGCCTCAACTGCCACTGCCACTGTGCGCTTGTTCGACCCATCTATACTCATCACCTCAATGCTACTCTCACTAGTATTAGCATTATAGAAACCATATGCTACTTTGTTGCCATCCGGGGACATCTTCGGGAAATATGTGTATGCGTCAGACGTAGGCATGTGGGTGAGCTGCGTAATTTCTCCCCCATCTGATTTCATGGACATGACTTCAGCACTGATGCTGCCATTGTAATGTCCAAATGAATGCTGATAGATAATTGTGGTAGGAGATATGGATGTAGACGTAAGCGTTCCGCAGCCGTAGATGAGGGAAAAAACCATTACCAAACTGATACAACCAACAGCGATCAATATTCTCTTTTTCATAAAAATACCTCCTCTAATAGGTTAGTATTGGTGAATTATAAATCTTTTCTTTAAAAAAGGCAATGGTAGAAGGACTTAACTAATCGGCAAATTAAAAAACGGGTTAACAAGCATTAAACTCGTTAACCCGCCAAAACATCAATTATTAGTCTCGTTTAATATCAGAGCAGTAAGTCGTAGATATCAATTGCATCCAGTTCACTATTATTAGTCAATCGGCTTTTGTTAAATCCATTGGCATCCATTGAATACACTTCACTAGAATTATCGCCGTAGATTGTGGGCACACTTGTGTAAAATACCCTATCAGATCCCGGGAAAAAGCGAGGTTGGAATTCCTCGTAATCAGCAGTCTCTGTAAGATTCTCCACTACGGTCCCGTCAGATTTTATGCGGTATATATCGTAAACCCCAGCTTCAATGCTGCTGTAATAAACCCACTGCCCATCAGGCGGCGACCATACTGCGTACTGATCCGGGGATCCTACCTCTAGCGTCGTCACCTGATAAGGTGGGAAGCTGATGTCAATAATTGATAACTTATAAGTCCCATTCAATATTTGACAGAGCATCTTATCGCTGCTTTGTGGAGAGAACAGAGGATACCTACTGGTGCCAAAACTGGTGGTCAAAACTTCAAACGAGAGCGCATTGGTACCGTCCATAGTTGCAGCATGGATGTTGCTATCTATACAACGATACGCGAGCTTTGTACCGTCAGAAGACCACGACATCCCCAGGTAGCCATAAACAGTTTCAGTTGTGATCTGGACGCGCCCACTTCCGATCTCACGCGCATATAAAGTGTTGCCTTGAGTGTACGCCACTATGTTGCCATTCGGAGACAAGCAGAAGTATTCCGTGTCTGTGGCCACTACCTGCCTGTTGGTTCCATCAATATTCATTACCTCTATGGTTGAAAGGCCGTTGTCAAAAACATATGCCACTTTGGTTCCATCAGGGGACATCTTCGGCAAATATGTGAATGCATCATTTGCAGGCATATGAGTAAGCTGAGTCTTTCCTGACCCATCAGGATTCATGGACATTACTTCTATAGAGCAACCTTCCTCCTCAACATCTCCAAAAGCATGCTGATAAATGACCTTGGGGACAAATGCAGGAGTAGAAGTAGTGGTAACCGTTCCGCAGCCGTAGATGAGAGCAAAAACCAAAAGCAAACCGAGGGAACTGAGCACAAACACCATTCTCTTTTTCATAAACATCCTCCTTTGTTAAATTTACTTGATATTATAAATCGTTTCTCAATGATGTCAATAGCAAAAAAGAAAGGTAAAGGTTGGAGATCGGAGATTCGCGAATTCGGGCTTTATATTCGTGCATTCGAGCGATGGGAGCGCTGGATGTCCGGCGTTTCGAATCGTGTAATTATTTGACAATGTTTTTTATCTGGAGTTTTTTGCCTTTAATGCTACCACTCCCGGTCTATGCAAAACATGTTTATTGTTAAGAATTCCTTCAATATTTTCTTTGTCACTTTTATTGGGGTCAAATACAACGTAAGTCCAAACGTGAAAATAAGCCGAAGAATTTTCTTCGCCTGGCAACCTGCTCTTGCCGCAAACAAAGTAAAGCGCTGGTTTTTCATCTTCGGTCGGAAGGCTTATCTTTTTAAGATAAGAATCAGAATTAGGTGAATCTTTGTATTTAATGCTGATGTACTTCCCCCAGTATTCTTTTCTCACGACCACAGGCAATATAGATAGTCTAAATTGAGTATCGGACTCCGAAAAACGAGATATGCAGTCAGCGCATTCAGCAATAATTTTCTTGGCAATCGTTTCAGAAAAAAGAATCCCAAGCCCTTTTTGCCTTATGTTACTCGACATCGTAGAGTATTCACTCATCCCTCCTTGTACCCTCACATTTTTACCCCTAAAAGCTGCTGTCATCTGTGGGCTCATCTTTTGCCTTATGTTTCGTGGTAATCTTGCTATTTCTACTGCCATAATTTCCTCCTTTTAATTATCGAAAAATATTTGAGCAGATTTCAGTTTTTTTGCAAATTTCAGATTTTTTGATATTTGGTGAAATTTAAATTGGAATTAAGCGATAAATAAGTAACATGAGATCCATGATAGCCCCAAACTTGGTTGCAAAGGAAATAGTGAGGATCGGCAGAGTTGTCCGCAGCTCTGAGAAGAAATACTTCTTCCCGCACTTCGGGGAACAATTCACTGATATTCTTTCCATACAAACTAGTGCTCCTAACAAGGGCAGCTATCAGTGCACCCTACCTTCTCCATTCAACAGTTTCCTGTCAATGGTGGATTTACCTTCCAAAGGAAGATTTATCGATCTGGGACACGGGTTCGGCTGCCCGTGCTTTGTGGCCAAAAATTACTTTGAGGACGTGGTGGGAATAGAAGGAGATAGAGCGATCCTTGCGCTCTCCGAAAAGAATAGATCAAGATTGGGCTCCAGATACAAATCCATTGACTTAAGGTTAGGTAATTTCTTGGAGGAAGACCTTTCTCCCTTTGAGGTCATCTATTTCTCCATGCCTTTTACCGAAAGGTTCGAGGAACTCATGGGAAAGGAATTGCTGAAGGTAAAGTCAGGGACCAGGGTCATATCTTACTTTCTAAAGAATATCAACTATAAGGATTTATTGCCTTCCCGCAGCTTCCATGAGATAGCATGGGATCCCTCTCCCTTTCGATCCTTTCTTCTCTTTGAGAAAATCTAAGGGTAAAATTTCTTAAGAAAAAATATAACTTTAAGTGAAATTTTTGAAGTATTGCATCGATAAATAAAGGGAACGAAAAATGTTATTCGGAGGCGCTAAATTTAAATGGCCGCAGGGAAAATATTCAAATTAAATAATTATAGAAAGCCTGTTCCCACAAAAACATTAGCTCGTGCCAAAAGAGTTGCAAGAATGTTTTTGCCTTCAACAAATTTTGATGCAAATAGATTTGCTGAAGGTGTAAGACGCACTCTTCAAAATGTATCTCCCTTTATAAGAGCATCAATAAAAATCAATCTTTTTTTACTTCAACATAAATGGCTCTTTAATCGCGTTGTAAACTTAAAACCTATTTCCTCAATGTATGCATTTTTTACAGGAAGAGTTGTCCTCCCACCAGCCCTTGATCGCCCTGAGATTCGAGCTGTAGCCGTAAAAAGAGATTTCAAGCCTGTTGTCAATTTAAGAGATTTAGAAAGATTTTTTGAGGATTTTAGTGAAGGATCAATACCTAAAGAAGTTTATAAGGATGTTGACATGCTTGTAATTGGCTCCGGAATAGGAGGCACTTCGGCTACAATTGGTGAACTCAGAAACAATAGTTCTCTCAAGACCGTTGTACTTGAATATGGGGAATATCATTCGCCGGATCAAGTAAAAAGCTATTCGCCAACCGAGGCAATGTTGAGATTATACTGGGAAGCAGGGCTCACAACCATGCTCGATATAAGCTCAAGAGGTGTGAGAGGAATTCCAAATCCTTTTGGAAGAGTCCTTGGAGGGGGAACCTTTATTAACAGTAGAACTGCAGAGGTCCCAAGTGAAGAAATAATAAGTAAGATAAT
>JAUWWO010000037.1 GCA_030616825.1 Candidatus Margulisiibacteriota bacterium
CAATGCGTATTGTCTGATCGGCGGGAAATCCCCATCCAAGCATGCACGGCTGCAGGATATTTATAAATTTAGGCCCGGGAATTGAGAGTGCCCTCTCAACCTTCCTGGTTAAGTCAGCCCAAAAGCCAACAGATGTCTGTGCTACATACGGGATCCTGTGTGCAACCATGCATTCCGTTAAGTCCTTCCTAAATTGCTCCTTACCCTGCTTTACACGCCCTGCTGGTGCTGTTGTTGTATGCGCACCTTTAGGTGTTGCCCCTGATCTCTGAATACCCGTATTCATATAAGCTTCGTTGTCATAACAAATATAGAGCATGTCATGCCCGCGCTCCATTGCCCCGGAAAGCGCCTGAAGGCCTATGTCATATGTGCCACCATCCCCACCAAAGGCAATGAACTTTATGTTTTTCTCTATCTTGCCTTTTTTCTTGAGTACCTTGTATGCAGCCTCAACTCCTGAAATCGTTGCCGCCACATTTTCAAAAGCATTATGGATAAAGGGCACGGCCCATGAGGAATAAGGATAAATCGTGGAAAAGACCTCAAGACACCCTGTTGCCGCGCCAACAACGATCCCCGCTCCCGAGCTCTGTGCAGCAAGCATTACCTGCCTTGCGATTATCGCCGCTCCACATCCAAGACAGGCTCTATGTCCCGGGGTGAAGAGTTCTCTTCTTTTTGATAATTCTTTTAGTGTAGCCATTTAGCCCCCCTTATTATTCTCTGATACCCAGATAACTAACAAGGGCCTCAACCTTGCCAGTTTTTAAAATCTTTGTGAGAGCCCCAAACACCGAATGAATGTCTGCTGTCTTAATATCTCTGCCTCCCAGACCGTAGATAAAGTCTAAGATCTTTGGTTTTATCGCTACATCATAAAGAGCGGATCTGACCTCAGAAAAAACAGGACCGCCGGAAGAATTAAATGAATCGCTTCTGTCCATAACCGCAACAGCTTTGACCCTGGCAAGTGCCTGTGATATTTCCTGGCTTGGGAAAGGTCTAAACACCCTGAGCTTAAGCATCCCTGCCTTAATCTTCTTGTCCCTGAGTTCATCAACCACTACACGGGCTGTTCCCGCGGTTGATCCAAGTACCACTATGGCAACATCCGCATCATCCAGTTTATATGCATCAAAGAGGCCGTATGTTCTGCCAAATTTCTTTCCAAAGTCTCGTCCTACCTCAACGATCACATTCTTAGCATTCCTCATGGCCTCTGCAACAGGACGTTTATGTTCAAAGTAATAATCCTGAAGGTCAAGGGCCCCAATGGTAACGGGATGATCCGTATCAAGAAGCATGTTTTGCTTTTTGTATTCTCCGATATATTCCTTTACTTTAGTATCCTCAATTGTCTCAATCCTCTCCATGCAGTGGCTTAATATAAAGCCGTCACTTGTGACCATTGCTGGAAGTCTGACCTTTGAATGTTCGGCAATTTTCACTGCCTGAATAACATTATCGTATGTTTCCTGTGTGTTTTCCGAAAATATCTGGATCCATCCAAAATCTCTTGCTCCCATGGTATCGCTGTGGTCACAGTGTATATTTATGGGCGCAGAGAGTGCCCTGTTTACCTCAGGCATGACTATAGGGAGCCGGAGTGCTGAAGCAACCGGAAGTATCTCGTACATCAGTGCTAACCCCTGAGACGCCGTTGCTGTCATTGCCCGCGCCCCAGCCACAGCCGCACCCACAGTGGCGCTCATGGCGCTATGCTCCGATTCCACAGCAACAAATTCCGTATCCACAAGGCCGTCAGCGACAAAGCTCGCAAATATCATCGCTATCTCTGTGGCCGGCGTAATTGGATAGGCAGCGACTACATCAGGATTAATCTGGCGCATGGCCTCAGCCATTGCCTCATTTCCAGTTTTCGCAACTGTAACCATAAATCTTCCCTTTCTTAAATTTCCTACTTTTCAAGAACCATATCTATAGATTTTGGCTTTGTTGGACATTCTGTCGCACAGATGCCACAACCCTTGCAATGCTTATAATCAAATCCCTTCATCTTTCCATCTTCAACAATTACGGAGGAATCGGGACAGTTAATCCAGCATGCAAGACAATGGATACAGGTATCTTCCTTAAATATAGGTTTGTAAGTTCTCCAATCGCCGGTCTCAAAACTAACTGCAGTTCCTGCCTCTAGCACATCCCCTTCTTCGAGTTCCTTCCAGGACAACAGTTTCTTCACTCCGATTTCACCTCCTGGTAAGCACGCCTGATAGCTCTAATGTTTCCTTCAACAACTTCTGGCTTAGATGCAAATTTCTTCTTCAATTTTGCTTCTGTATCCTTAAGCATTTTTTCGAAAGGAAGAAGGCCTGTAACTTTAACAAGCGCCCCAAGCATTGGCGTGTTTGGGATGTCACGACCTATCGTTTCCAATGATATCTTCGACGCATCGACTGTAAAAACCTTTGCCCCGGAAAGCCCGAGCTTGTGTCTGATCTCCGCCGGAGGATCCGGGCTGTTTACTATAAGTTTCCCGTCTTTTGAGAGCCCAGCTACTACATCGACCTTACCCATAAGGGTGGCATCGAGCACAACTACTACATGTGGGTTTGTAATACCACAGTGTATCGTGATCGGTTTGTCTGAGAGTCGATTGAACGATTGTAGGGGGGCCCCCATTCGCTCTGGCCCATATTCAGGAAAACCTTGTATGTAGAGGCCTTCTCCAAGAGCTGCATCTGCAAAAAGAAGTGCCGCTGTCTTTACCCCCTGTCCACCCCTGCCATGCCATCTTATTTCAGTAATCCCAAGCATCCATACTCCTCCCAAAATTAATTTATATTAGAAATTTATCCAATCTAGGAAAGATCTTAGAATGGAAGAGAACACCAAAAAATATAAGCATTGCAAATGGAAGCGTTGCCGCCAAAACTGCCTTCCATCTGGGCACGTCATGCACTTTTTTCCCGGCAATACTCCACAGTCCATAAATATACACACAGGCAATATAATATATCATATTCTCAACTGCTGAAAGCTGCCACATTGCGATTATCTTATATTTTGTCAGTATAGCAAAACAAACAGGAAGGGCAGCAAGCAGAAACACTGCTCCAGAATAAAAGGAGGCCTTTACCATTTCAGAAAAGTTCCCCTTCCCGCCCAAGAGCTTAAGCACAAAATGGAGGATGCTTCCAAAAACATACAATGCGCCAATCATCCCGGCTAATACAAATCCTCCAACTATGAGCATTGTCATTGCGAAGAAAACAAAGAAAAAAACAAGCATCACCGGAGAGGTCAGAAACCTTTCCCATAAAGATAGTTTCTCAACCAAGTAAATCCCAATTTCTATAAATTTTATTGTGAAAATCGCTAAAGTTAGAAAGAAACTGAGTATCCATGATGTAGCGCCTGCGAAAGCCAGCGCTTCTCCATACACAGGGCCTTCTGACATCGATGTATAAAAAAGAATAGGACGGATCATTATGGTCCACCAGGTTTTCAAATACCACCTGATACTGCCTATCATTAAGACACCTCTCTTCTTCCCTCAAAGGCCTTTGTGAGTGTTATCTCATCAGCGTAATCCATGTCTGAGCCAACTGGAAGCCCATAGGCTATCCTGGTTAATTTAACCCCCAAAGGCCGCATCAGTTTTGTAAGATATGTAATGGTTGCTTCCCCCTCTACACTTGGATTCACCGCAACTACTATTTCTTTAACTTCCGGAGTAACTCTAGAAAGAAGTTCCTTTATCCGCAAGCTTTCTGGCCCCACCCCATCAAGAGGAGAAATCACTCCTCCAAGAACATGATACAACCCCCTGTATTGACCCATTTTCTCAACAGCTATTAAATCCTTGGGCTCTGCCACAATGCATATAGTTGAGTGATCCCGGCTTCCATTAGAACATATCTTACATGGATCTACTTCAGTAATATTAAAACAGCTGGAACAACTTTTTATCTTTTTCTTTGTCTCTTTTATTGCTTCGGCAAGTTTTTCTGCTTCAGAAGCCGCTAAGCCCAAAACATAAAATGCCAGTCTCTGTGCAGATTTTGGTCCGATCCCGGGCATTTTTTGAAACTCACCTATTAACTTTGCAAATGGTTCAGCGTAATATTCAGACATCAATTAAAATCCATCCTGACCTATAATAATCCTGGAATACTTAAGCCTCCTGTAACACGCCTGAGTTTATCCTTTGCAACATTCTTTGCCTCATGCATCGCCGAACTCACCACTTCTCCTATAAGGGCTTCAAGTTTTACTGCATCTGCGCTCTTTAGTACCGCAGGGTCTATCTTTATCTCTTTTACTTCCATATCCCCGGAAACAACACACCGAACCCCTTCAACTTCTGCCCTGTAAGTCTCTTCACGCAACTCTTCATGGACTTTCTTCAAGTCATCCTGCATCTGCTTTACCTTCTTTAACATATCTCCCATATTAGCCAGATTTTCAAATATCAACTTAATTCTCCATCAATTTATTGCCCGAGCTTTCGTATATTATAGATTAATTTTTGGCTCTGTCAACGCAAATTTATGAGCTAGAAACTATCTTCCCGGAAAAGAAGTTCTTAATAGAATCAACACTTAAACCTTTGCCTTCTTTCAAGGGCTTTCTTGGGGAAGATTCCGGAACTTCATCTGAGATGATACACTCTATAGGAACTTGCTGTCCCACAACTTCTTCAAGTGAGGATTCAACAGCAAGTTTATTTTTCTCCTCTTCAAGTCTTTCCTTGTGAAAGGAAAAACCCTTCTTGAATCCTATAATGAGTTTCCCTCCCCCCTTTATCTTGAGAGGGGCTCCTTCGTGCAGAGACACATAGCCGAATAAACTTTTCTTCTTTACAGTCTCTAGTACCTGTTCCCATTTTTCTTTGATCTTAAAAAGAATATCTTCACCTTCAGTTGAAACTTTTTGTGTAACCGTACTCTTCGAAGAAGGTGATTGAGCTTTTTTTTCTTCTTGCGAAACTTTCTTTTCCTCAAATTCGCTCTCTTTGGAGGTCGCTTCTACCAATGCAACCTCAAGAATAAGTCTCCCGTGGGGATGCCACTTCATATCCAGTTCTGCCCGGGAAAGAATTCTTATCAAATCTTTAAGCCTCTCCACCGAAAAGCTGTGCGCATCGGTTTTGAGCCTCTCTATGTATTCTTTACTTAAATCTATTACGGATTCACTTCCTAATTTAGTGAGCAGAATATAACGAATGTGCCCCACAATATCTCTCGTGATCTGAGGAATGCTTCCGCCACCGGCTACAGCTTTCTCAACGAGCGAGAGGCCATCTGCTATATTACCATCTGCGATTGCTTCCACCATGGAGAACAAAAATTCTTCATCAGCAGTCCCAAGAACCATGACCACATCATCAAATGTTATAGTATGTCCACAAAATGAAACGAGCTGATCCAAAAGGGATATAGCATCTCTCATCGAGCCCTCGGATGTTCTACCAATCAGATTTAAAGCTTTTTCCTCAAGGTGGAATCCCTCGCCTTTGGCAACATGCCTTAGGTGCTCCATGATAGATGAGAGGGGAATCCTTGCAAAGTCAAGCCTCTGACAGCGGGAAGAAATGGTAGGGGGCACCCTTTGTGGCTCCGTAGTGGCCAGAACGAAAATTATGTGTGCTGGCGGTTCCTCAAGGGTCTTAAGCAGCGCATTGAAAGCTTCAGAGGTCAACATATGTACCTCATCTATAATATACACTTTGTATCTTCCTTCAATCGGGGAATATCTGACCTTTTCCCTGAGCTCCCTTA
>JAUWWO010000120.1 GCA_030616825.1 Candidatus Margulisiibacteriota bacterium
ATTTTCTTTTATGAGCACAGCATCATAAAGCCCCATCCTGTGAGGTAAACCTCCCCCTACAACTACGGCATATTTATCTAACGGTCTAAGCCCTGGAACTGTTTTTCTGGTAGCCATTACCCTGGTTCCATAAAACTTGACTTTCTTTACAAAAGCCCTTGTGGTTGTGGCAATGCCGGACATCCTCTGCAAAAAATTTAGAGCGGTTCGCTCGGCTGCCAGTACCGAACGCGCAGGACCAGATACAGTTGCAAGCGTTCTCCCTGGATATGCTCTCCCCCCATCCTTAACCTTAACCTTGACCTTGATCCTCCTGTCAACCATCTCAAAGACAAGCTTTGCTATATCCATACCAGCAACAATACCAAATCCCTTTGAGAGGATCCTCCCCTTTGCTCTTGCCCGTTCTGGAACAACTGCCGCTGATGTTACATCTCCGATACTGATATCTTCAGCAAGAGCTCTTTTTATTATGTCCTTAATTTGTGAGGCCTTAAGCTTTGTCATCTAATAATCACCTCAAGATAACCCATGAGATATAATAGTACATTATTGGAGCAGTTAAAATAAAGCTGTCCATCCGATCCAGTATGCCTCCATGACCAGGAACAATACCCGACGAATCCTTAACCCCTGCATCACGTTTTATAAGAGATTCAACCAAATCCGAAACCTGAGCCATAATTCCAACTGTTATCCCTAAGAATATGGAATCCACGAGGCTGATCTCGACCATAAAAGTGCTGAACAGCGCCGCCGCGCCAACGCACACGACAAATCCAGCAACGGCGCCTTCAACGGTCTTCTTGGGACTTATGTAGGGACTCAATTTGATCCTGCCAAACCTTGAGCCTATAAGATACGCGGTGATATCGTTGGCCCAGATCGTTAGCATCAAGAAGAATATGTACGCGCCGTGCTCGGTCAGTGGCCGGATAAACATGAGATAGCTGAAAAGCCATCCTATGTAGAAAATACCCAGGAGGGTCACCGCTATGTTCGGGATGGCGTCCTGCACCTTTTTGAAAAATATTCCGGAGCTGAAAGTGATTATCGCCGCGCAGGTGAGTATCGCCGATTGCGCCGGCTCCCAATTCCGTTTCAAGGCATAATAGGCAAAGATTATAAAGAATATAGTAAAAAAATTCCCAATGCTAAATTGGGGACTATATCCTTTTCGCTTCATCAGGTTATAAAACTCATTTATGGAGACTAAAGCAAGGGACAAGACAAGGACCAAAAATGGAATATTCCCATAATATGTGCACCCGAATATTATTGGAACGGCTATCAGTATTGTCAGAATTCTTGGTAACATCTTTCAGCTAAACCTCAACCTTAACCTTAACCCTAAATTCTTCCAAACCTTCTTACCCTCTCCTGATAATCTATTATCGCCGCAGTCAACTTCTTCTTATCGAAATCCGGCCATAGGGTCTTTGTGAAGTATAACTCGGCATACGCTATCTGCCACAACAGAAAATTCGAAATACGCCTCTCATAAGCTGTTCTAATAAGCATATCCGGATCAGGAATTCCTGCGGTATATAAGTTTTGAGCTATGGTTTCTTCGTTAATACCTCCCACATTCAATTTTCCACTTTTAACCTGGTCTAATATCTTAACAAATGCATCAACGATCTCCGTCCTCCCACCATAATTAAGCATAATGTTTAAATTGAACTCTGAGTTAGCTTCAGTCTCCTTCATTGCGGAATGCATCTTAAGGCGAAGCTCTTCTGGAAAATACTGGAGTCTTCCCAGAAACCTTATCCGAATTTTACGCTCCCTAAGCTCCTTAAGTTCTCGGTCTATAACTTCCGAAAAAAGGGACATCAAGGAATCAACCTCATTTTTGGGTCTTTCCCAGTTCTCAGTAGAGAAAGCATAAACAGTGAGATGTTTGACCCCGATGTCTCCACAGGCACGAACAATTCTCTTAAGTGCTTCAGCACCTGCTCTGTGTCCAGCCACACGCGGAATCCCCCTCTTCGTTGCCCAGCGGCCATTACCGTCCATGATTATAGCTATGTGCCTGGGGATTTTGTTTGGGTCAAGATCTTTTGGCTTCCTCGAGAAGACCCTGGAAAAGAACTTTGAGAACATTCCATAATCCTTAAAAGTGAGCTTCAAACTTCCATTGTCTCTTTTTCTTTTTGAGCCATTATCCTGTCAATCTCTTCAGTATGCTTTTTCACAAGCTTCTGGGCTTCCTCTTCTTTCATTCTTTCCTGATCCTCTGAGAGGGCCCCTTTGTTCTTATCTCGCTTTAATGCCTCCATGGCTTCCCTTCTTACATTTCTTATGGCAACTTTAGCATCTTCTGCCTCTTTTTTAACCAGTTTAACAAGCTCTTTCCTTCTCTCTTCAGTCGGTTGAGGAAGATTAAGCCTTATGATTCCTGCCTCTGTCTTTGGAGGAAGCCCCAGGTCAGAGGTAAGAATCGCCCGCTCAACGTCCTTAATTGCATTTTTGTCATAGGGTGTTATGGCAATGGTCCTTGGCTCAGGGACAGATATCCCGGCAAGCTGCTTGAGCGGCACCTTTGTACCGTAATAATCAACTAAGACGTGATCCAGGAGTAACGGAGATGCCCTGCCAGTGCGCAAGGCTGCATAATTCTTTTTTAGGACCTCAATTGCTTTCTTGAACTTAGTCTCAGCAGTTTTGATGGCGTTTTCCATTGTTACCAGCTCCCTGTTGTTTAGAAATAGAAACTTATAGAGATTTATAGAAATTTGTGGAAATTAGTAGTGGAAGATTTCTCACCTAATCTCTATTTAATCTCCATTAATCTCTACCTGATCTCTACTTCCCCACAATCGTCCCAACATTTTTGCCTAGAACTGCTCGGGTGATGTTGCCGTGTTTTGTTAAGTCGAAAACAATTATGGGGATATTATTATCCATACAAAGAGAAACTGCAGTGGAGTCCATAATTTTGAGTTTCTTGTTCAGGATATCCAGGTAGCCAAGCTTCTTAAACATCTTTGCCTTAGGATATCGAACCGGATCTCTATCG
>JAUWWO010000052.1 GCA_030616825.1 Candidatus Margulisiibacteriota bacterium
CGCAAACCGATCATTGCAGTTACAGGGACCAATGGGAAAACGACAACGGCAATCCTCCTCGGCGAGATGCTTAAGCAAGGGGGGAAGCGAGTTGCCGTGGTTGGGAATATTGGTTATCCTATTTCCTCTGTGGACGATTCAGAGTTGGACTTTATTGTTGCAGAGATTTCTAGTTATCAGTTAGAGGGAATTGAGCATTTTAAACCTTGGATCAGCATGATACTCAACATCACGGAGGACCATCTGGAGCGCCACAAGATCATGGAGGAGTACATTGCCTTAAAGGGCAGAATATTCATGAATCAGGGGGACGGGGATTACCTTGTATTCAACGCTGACGATCCATGTGTAGCTTCCCTTGTTCAATCCTCGAAAGCAAAACCTATTCCATTCAGCAGGTCAGAGATATTCGATGAAGGATTTTATGTGGAATCAAATAAGTTGCTCTGCAGGCTTAACGGAAAGTCGATGAAGATTATTGAAAGGGATGAGATATTTATTAAAGGGGAACACAATCTGGAAAATGCCCTTGCTGCCTCTGCGGCTGCCGTGCTTACTGGCATAGATACAAAATCCATATCTTATGTCCTGAAAAACTTTAAAGGGGTAGAACACAGGATGGAATACGTGGCCACGATATCAGGGGTTTCGTTTTACAATGATTCAAAAGGAACGAATCCGGACTCAACCGTTGTCGCTCTGCGAGCTCTTGAGAGGGGTATTATTTTGATTGCAGGAGGGCATGACAAAGGAGGGGACCTGTCAAAGCTCATACATGAAGCAGAAAATCGAGTAAAGGCATTGGTCCTAATTGGTGAAGCCAGGGAAAGGTTTAAGAAAAATTTTTCAGAGTCCCATTTTGATTCCATTTATGAAGCAGTAACAATGGAGGGGGCGGTAAGACTTGCGTATGAGCTTGGCTCTTCTGGTGATAAGGTCCTTCTCTCACCTACATGTGCGAGCTACGACATGTTTACTGATTTCGAGGAACGTGGCAGGGTTTTTAAAGATGCTGTTCATGCTTTAGGAAGGCAGCATAAGTAAATGAAGCTACCCAATTTGAAAATTCAAAAAAACCATGCTCGCCATGAAGGCGGGCTTGTCCCCCGAAGCTTCAGCGAAGGGGGGCATGATTATATCCTTTTATTTATTCTAATGGCACTGCTATCCATTGGCTTTATCATGGTTTTCAGCGCAAGCCCAACTCTAGGGCTGAGGTTCGGAGACAGTTTCTATTATCTCAGGAGACATATTATTTATCTCTTGGTTGGTTTTGTTGCACTGACCTTTGGACTCCGGATCGACTATCGCTACCTCAAGAGATGGTCAACCCTGGCAGTTTTTGGGATTATTGTTCTTTTATTTGTGGTATTTATTCCGGGAGTGGGGAGATCCGTTGGGGGGGCTGTAAGGTGGATAGACATACCGTTCCTCTCTTTTCAGCCCTCTGAGATCGCCAAGATTGTTATTGTTTTGTTCCTGTCCTCTGTTTTTTCCTCCTGGCATGGGGGGAGAGGAACCCTTCCCAAAGTTTTGTTTATTGCTCTAATTCCGGTTTTAGTCATTGCATTCCTGGTTCTGAAACAACCGGATTTGGGAACGACATTAGTAATTGTTGGTACAACCTTCATCATGCTTGCTATTGCGGGAATGGGACTTAAATTTCTTCTGGCCATAGGTGCAGGAGGCGGAGGTCTTCTTCTCATCTTGATTTTGACAAGTGCATACAGATTAAAAAGGATTATTGCTTTTTTAAATCCATGGAGGGCTCCATTTGATATCGGCTTTCATATAATACAATCACTTCTGGCAATAGGCTCAGGGGGGCTATTTGGGTTAGGTCTTGGATGGAGCAAACAAAAATTTTTCTATCTGCCGCAGCACTATACGGATTTTATTTTTTCCATACTTTCGGAAGAACTTGGGTTCCTCGGCGCCTTTGGGGTTATAATCCTTTTTATCCTGTTTATAATAAGGGGGATAAGGATCGCCAGGTTTGCGGGGGACGAATTTGGGACACTTCTTGCCGGGGGAATAATATCCTGGATAGCACTTCAGGTAATAATAAATCTTTACGTGGTGACCGGGATGTTTCCTACAACGGGGATACCGCTTCCGTTCATAAGTTTTGGAGGGACATCACTTATAGTAACACTTTATGCGGTTGGAATTCTCCTGAACATCTCAAAGACGGCCTCAATGCCTAATGTGACAAATGAAAAAGCATAAGACGATTAAAGCAGCAATAGTTGGCGGTGGAACAGGGGGACATATCTACCCAGGGATTGCTATTGCCGAAAGATTACACAAAGCTAACATCGAAAGCAAGATCCTTTTCATAGGTTCTGAGGAGGGATTGGAGGGGGAGATCATTCCCAGGGAGAGATATTCTCTAAAGCTTATAAAATCCAGAGGGATTTTGAGAAAACTTTCGTGGAGATCTTTTGTAGCACCTTTTATTGCTTTTAGGGGATTCTTTCAAGCTTTGAAGGTTTTAAGAGAATTCAGCCCGGATATCCTTATCTCCACAGGAGGATATGTTAGTTTTCCTGTTGTGCTTGCAGGTGCATATTTGCGAATACCTACGCTGCTTCATGAGCAGAATACCATTCCAGGTATTGCCAATCGAATCTGTCAGTTTTTTGCAAAAAAAGTCACGATTTCTTACGAGTGTACGTCTCGATACTTTTCACCAAGAAAAGTATCTCTTACAGGAAATCCAATAAGAGGCAAGATATTGCGGGCACTGAGAAGCGTGGCCAGACAAAAATTAAATTTGGATCAGAGAAGAAAAACCATTCTCGTCCTTGGCGGTAGCCAGGGTGCGCGCCGTATCAATGAGATCATAGCGCAAATGACCGATTATTTTATGGTCGAGGGGATTCAGATCATCCATGTTACAGGAAAGAGAGATTACGACTGGGTACTTTCCCGAACCGAAAATAAGGTTTTAGATATCGAAGGGAGGATTCCGTCTTTACGCGGCAGGAGAAAGCATGTGACCATAAAGAGATATAAGTTGTATCATCCTATGCCTTACATGTACAATATCTGGGATGGTTTGGCTTCAGCGGATATGGTGCTTTCCAGAGCCGGTGGAACGGCCATTGCGGAGATTACCTCTAGGGGATTGCCGTCGATAATTGTTCCCTTTCCTTATTCTGCAGAAGGGCATCAGAAGGAAAACGCCAGGGTCCTGGAGGATGTTGGAGCATCAATCGTTATAGATGATGATAAATTATCAGTCGAAGGGCTTAAACAGTTGATAAAATCGCTATTCAGCAACGGCACAAGGTTAGGTGATATGTCGGAGCGTAGCCGAAGCCTTTCCTATCCCAATGCTGCGGGGAGAATTGTGGAGATAATTTATGATATTTTACGGTTAACTACTGTAAAAAAGAAAGCAGGAAAAGCTGAGACCAGACCCTCAAGGAGGGCGACTACGTAAATGGATATAGGAAAAGCGAAAAACATTCATTTTGTGGGTATTGGCGGATGTGGAATGAGCGCCATAGCAAAGATCCTCTGGGAAATGGGAAAACATGTGCGGGGCTCCGACATCAAGGAATCTCCTAATACAATAAGGTTAAAGGACCTAGGGATAAAGGTATTTATTGGACACAATGGATCAAATGTTCGTGGGGCAGATTTGGTTGTGTTTTCGTCCGCCATACCCAGAGATAATATTGAACTGAAAGCCGCCAGATCTATGAGAATCCCCCTTGCCTCCAGAGCAGATGCCCTGTCTTGGATATTAGATCAGTTCCCATCGCGTATTACCATTGCGGGTACACATGGCAAAACAACAACGACTTCGATGATCTCAACCATGCTTTCTCGATGTGGACTGAGTCCCACATACCTTATTGGTGCCGAAGCGGACACCGTAGAGGGCAATGCAAAGCTTGGAAGTGGAAGCTTCGTTGTTGCAGAAGCGGATGAGAGTGATGGCTCTTTTCTTAAGCTTCATCCTACGATTTCCGTGATAACAAATATTGAGGCCGATCATATGGAACATTATCGGACTCTCGAAAATATAATCGATACATTTGCCAAGTATATTTCGGCTCTATCCGAGGGTGGATGTTTGATAATAAATTCCGATCATGCAAACAACCAAATTTTAATGGGTAAGTTATCCGGTGTTCCCAAATGTATACGCTTTGGATTGGGTGACGGAGCCGATCTTAGTGCAGCCAACTTAAAATATGATAAGGGAAGTTCTAATTTCCAGGTTCATTGGAAAGGGAAACTATTAGGCGATGTTACGCTCTCTATTCCCGGGATGCAAAATGTAGCCAATGCTCTCTCTTGCATTGCTGTAGGGTTAGAGCTGGGGCTTTCCTTTGGCTCAATTCGCGATGGGTTGCGATATTTTCGCGGCGTTAAGAGGCGTTTCCAGAATGTTGGAGCGCTCAAAGGTATAATGGTCATAGATGATTATGCTCATCATCCTACTGAGATAGCTATGACACTGCGGGCAGCGAGGCTTGGATGGGGGGAGGGGAGAAGGATCATATGCGTTTTTCAGCCGCACAGGTATACACGCACGATGTACCTTTATAAAGAGTTCGGCGATGTTTTTAAGGACGCGGACATCGTGGTCGTAACAGAGATCTATTCTGCGGGAGAGGATCCCATTGAAGGGATCTCTGCCAAGCTCATAGCCCAAGCCGTTAGAGAGAAATCCAAAGTAGATGTTCACTATGTTCCTAAAAAGGAGAAGATCGCCAAGTTCCTGCTAGAGGTTGCAAAAGCTGGAGATATAATAATCACCGCTGGTGCAGGCGATATCTCTACAGTTGGGAAGGAATTTCTCGCAAGGCTTAAGGAACGTGTATCCGGGATGGAGAAAAAATGAACAAGAGATTGGTGTGGCGGGAACTTTTAAAAGTTAAGGGATTAAAGACATATCGGGGAGTTTGCCTCCGTCACCACAGCACCTTTCGAATAGGAGGAGCTGCAGACTTCTTTGTAGTTACAAAGAACTCTAATGAACTTGCGGATGTCTTGGCTGTAGCTCATAAAAGAAAGCTAAAGTACATAATAATTGGAAATGGGTCTAACGTGCTTTTTTCGGATAAAGGATTTAAAGGCGTGGTCATAAAACTGGCAAATGGTTTGGGCAACATTGAGGTTAATGGCAG
>JAUWWO010000124.1 GCA_030616825.1 Candidatus Margulisiibacteriota bacterium
ATTTCTTTTGCAGCGTCGAGATCAGATGAATCCAAATTAATATTAAATGCAATCAAAAAATCCCGCACCCCTATGGCCACTGCCCCACCTTTTGGATGGAGCTTGGGTTCTCCATAATCTGGATGCCTCTCTGCTTTAGTTACTTCCTCTTTTAGCCTGTGATAACCACCCCGCCTTACAGCTGGGAGTTCCCTTCTGTCGTGCCGAAGCGCTGCATACCCATAAAAGTAAACCGGAAGTTTCAAGTTATGCGCGATCTCGTCACCCAGGCTTCTAGCGAGCTCAACCGTTTCTTTTATAGTAACACCAACTAAAGGCACAAATGGTATTACGTCAACTGCACCTATATATGGATGGACACCTTCGTGGCTTTCGATATCTATTAGATCTATTGCCTTCTCGGTGAGTTTGTAAGCTGCTGATTTCACAGCTCCAGGCGGACCTATAAACGTAAACACGGTTCTATTATGATCCGGATCTGGCGAGCAATCGAGGAGCCGAACCAAGTGCTCACTTTTAATGGCACTGGCCAACTTATTAATAACGTCAGCACGTCTGCCCTCACTGACATTTGGAATGCACTCTATGATCTTACGAATGGGGTATCACTCCCGAAATCACTATTATTCTGATTTCTTGCCCTCAAGCCCTAAACTCTTAAATGACTCCTCAAGGTTCTCGCCTTCGAGAGTTTCTTTTTCTATGAGCTTCTTAGCTATTGTCTTTAGTTTATCTTTGTTTTCTGTAAGAATTTTCTTTGCCCTCTTATGGCATTCATTAACTATAGAGATTACTTCCTTATCAATGGCATCAGCTGTTTCCTCTCCATAGTCCTTCATCTCAGCAATGTCCCGACCGAGGAAGATCTGCCTATTCTTTCTTCCAAATGTTCGAGGACCAAGTTTGCTCATCCCAAATTCGCAAACCATTTTTTTTGCAAGTTCAGTAGCCCTCTCTAAATCGTTGTGTGCCCCAGATGTAAGCTCCCCAAATATTATCTCTTCTGCAACACGACCTCCAAGCATGACAGTCAATTGATCGAACACCTCACTTCTGGTAATCAGATATTTATCCTGAAGAGGAAGCTGAAGCGTATACCCGAGGGCCATTCCCCTGGGAAGGATGGAGACCTTATGCACAGGATCTGCATTAGGTAGTATCCTCGAAAGAAGTGCGTGCCCTGCTTCGTGATGCGCAACAATGGCTTTTTCTTTTTCACTAATGACTCTGCTCTTTTTCTCTGGGCCAGCAATGACTCTATCGATCGCCTCCTCCAGCTCCTCCATCGTTATCTCTTTCTTATCTGCTCTGGCCGCCAGTATTGCGGCCTCATTCAGCATATTCTCAATATCCGCACCAGTAAACCCAGGCGTGCGCCTGGCTAACACTTCTATATTAATACCCTTTGCCAGAGGTTTACCCTTCATATGTATTTTGACTATCTCTTTTCGGCCGTTTAGATCCGGCTTGTCAAGAATAACCTGGCGATCGAACCTGCCGGGTCTAAGCAATGCCGGATCAAGTATGTCCGGACGATTTGTAGCTGCGATAACAATTATATTGGTCTTGGGATCAAACCCATCCATCTCCACAAGCAGCTGATTAAGGGTTTGCTCCCTTTCATCGTGTCCACCACCAAGCCCCGCACCGCGGTGGCGGCCTACAGCATCTATCTCATCCATAAAGATAATACACGGAGTTTGTTTCTTTGCCTGGACAAAAAGATCCCTGACCCGCGATGCTCCAACACCTACAAACATCTCCACAAAATCTGAACCAGAAAGTGAAAAGAAAGGAACACCCGCTTCGCCGGCAATTGCCCGGGCAAGAAGGGTCTTACCTGTACCTGGCGCCCCCATCAGCAGCAGCCCTTTAGGGATCTTTGCCCCAAGTGCTTGAAACTTTTCAGGGGTTTTTAAAAATTCGACTATCTCCAGAAGCTCTTCCTTGGCTTCATCCACTCCAGCCACGTCGGCAAAGGTCACATCTACCTTACCCTGAAGTGGTTTTGCACGGGACCTTCCAAAGGACATGGCTTGAGTATTTGAGGACTGTGCCTGTCTTATGAGAAAATACCAGAGCAGCGCAAAGAAAAGAAGTGGCAGTACCAGCTGTACTGCAAGACTCCAGAACCAGCCAGCCTCCCCAGGGGGCTCGATTTTGATCTCAATACCTTTTTCCCTTAAGTTTGGAACTAGTGCACCGGCATTTACAGTACGTGTCTTAAACAAAGTTCCATCCACAAATTTACCTGAGACAATCTCTCCGGCAATGGTAACCTGCTTCACCTTTCCTGCCTCAACCTGATTGAGAAACTGGCTGTAGCTTATCTCAGAAACCTTTTTCTGAGGTGCAAACAGCGGTGAGAGCAGCGACACTGCTATGAGTATCAATGCCAAATATAATAATATACTTTTCCAGTTGGATTTCATTGTGTCCTCCAGGTAAACTTTATAATTATAATAGAATTTACTACGAAGGTCAACGCGGGCTTTGAATCCAGATGGCCGGGCTTCTTATCCGAACTTCTATACGGTCTTCGTAAGCTTAACCTACATTCCTGCTTATTACCCTTCCCTGTATCTCCTCCCAGATCCGGTCCATCTCTTTCAAGCTCATATTTTTCAAACTGATCTTTTTTCTCTTTGCATATTCCTCAATTTTCCTGAATCTTCTCATAAATTTTGACACTGAGATTTGAAGCGCTTCCTCTGCATCAATATTCATTTTTCTCGCAACATTAACCACTGCAAAAAGTAAATCCCCGATTTCCTCTTTCAACTTTTTACTTTCCACTTTTAACGTTCCACTTTTAACTTTGGCTTTATCTATTAAACTATGAATTTCCTCTTCTTCTTCATAAACCTTATCCCATGCCCCAGCTACTGTATCCCAATCAAAACCTACTCTTGCAGCACGGCGCTGAACCTTATCCGCCCTGTATAGTGCTGGAAGGGATTGAGGAATGTTCTCCAGTATCC
>JAUWWO010000074.1 GCA_030616825.1 Candidatus Margulisiibacteriota bacterium
AAGAGGGTTCTTGTGCCAAAGGATAATGCAACCGAGGCGGCCATTGTGGAGGGGTTAGAAGCCATTCCAGTTGAGAGCTTATCGCAGGCAATTGGGTTTTTAAATGGAGATAAGAAGATAAATCCCTTTCACATCGATATCAAATCGTTGTTTGATTACAAAGGTGAGTACGATCTTGATTTTTGTGATGTTAAAGGGCAGGGACATGTGAAAAGAGCGCTGGAGATAGCTGCAGCTGGAGGTCACAATATGCTGATGGTCGGTCCTCCCGGATCAGGAAAGACCATGCTTGCTAAACGCCTTCCATCCATTCTTCCGCCGCTTTCAATTGAAGAGGCACTTGAGGTAACCAAGCTCTATAGTGTTGTAGGTCTGCTTGATTCTAAATCAACGCTGATAACAAAAAGACCTTTCCGGTCGCCTCACCACACAACTTCGGATATCGGGATTGTGGGAGGTGGAAGACTCCCAAGGCCAGGGGAGATAAGCTTGGCACATATGGGAGTACTTTTTCTGGATGAATTTCCAGAGTTTGAAAGAGCAGTCCTGGAGGTCTTAAGACAGCCCCTTGAAGATGGAAAGGTCACCATATCCAGAGCGCTTACTTCGGCTACTTATCCAGCTCAATTTATGCTTGTTGCTGCGATGAATTCTTGTCCTTGTGGAAGCTACATGGATCCGATAAAGCAATGCACATGTACTCCAGGCAAGATTCAAAAGTATTGGTCAAGGATTTCAACCCCGCTTCTTGATAGGATCGATCTTCATGTGGAGGTCCCGAGGTTAAGAGAGCAAGAGCTATCAAATGCAGCGCAAGGTGAGCCGTCATCATCAATAAGGAAAAGGGTATCTGCTGCGCGGGAAGTTCAAAGACTTAGGTTTAAAGGGACTGGAATACATTCTAATGCAGGGATGGGGCCACGGCAAGTCAGACAGTTTTGCAAGCTTGAGCGTGATGCAGAGGAGCTATTGAAAGCAGCCATATTTCAGTTAAAGCTCTCTGCAAGAGCTTATGATCGTATCTTAAAAGTTTCACGGACCATAGCGGATTTGGAAGGTGAAGAAGGAATCAAAGCCAGGCACATTGCGGAGGCGACGCAGTATAGGTCGTTTGATAGGAGTTCGAGGCTCGTTTAAGGGCAGCCTGGGAGCAGGTAGGTTGTGGTATCACTCCACAATAAATTGTGGAGAATACTTATATTCCCCATAATTAATTATGGGAGATCGGGTTTTAATTATATTGACGAAGCATGGATAGTGAAATATAATAAGCTCCGGAAGGAGATAAGAGATGGATTTTAAAATAGGAATTAAAATTATAAAGAAGAGCTTAATTCCAGTGGCCATAGGATTACTTATAATTTTATTATATGTATGGTATGTGATACGTATCAAATCTCTATTAGCCGAAACCTGGGATAGGCTCATAGGCCAGGGGGTCTTTGCTTTAGGTTTAATAATAGTAGTGTATTGGCTCCAGAAAGTTTTCGGAGCCCTCTTTGATTGGTGCAGGGAAAATATAATAAGGAGAACCAAGACCAAGCTGGATGAGAAATTCTTACCTCTGTTTGCTAAAGCCACTAATATACTCTTATGGTTAATTGCCTTAATTATACTTTTAAGTCATTTTGGTATTAATATTAATGCCCTCCTGGCTACATTAGGCGTGGGTTCCTTGGCCATTGCCTTAGCCGCTCAAGATACCATTGCTAATTTGATTGCTGGGTTCTTAATTATGGTGGACAGACCATTTGCCATTGGGGATAAGATAAAACTTCCTACGGGAGAAAAAGTCGAAGTCTTGGACATAGGTATCCGGAGGTCCAGGTTCCTCGCCGAGGATAAGGCTATCATCATAGTCCCTAATGTAGATTTAAGTAAGAACAAGATAGTAAATTATACCTACCGCCTTGAAGGTTAAGCTAAATCCTGTTTTGCTTTGCGTCTTTTTTACGCTTAAGACTTCTCCCATTCCTTGCTTTTACCTCTCCCATATAATATAATTTCTTGACTGGAGAATTTTCTTATGCCATCCATAAATCAGGCAATCTCTGATGTAAAAATCGAAGATCAAAGTTTTGTTGGAACTATTGCCTTCCGAAGCGAAAGCTTGACCCTTCCGGATGGAAGTAAAATGGCTCTTGGCATAGATGATGGCAGATGGGTATTGATTTGGGAGCGACCGGCAAGCAAGGAGTTTGTTTGTTACGAATATAACGCCCACGAAAGGAAACTGCTCGTGGATAAGAAACTTGGCAAAAAGGACGATTTAGCTCTGATAAACAGACTAATTTCTTATTTCTTTGAGAACGCTAAAGTGGAGGACTTAGTTACTATTCTTCCACCCAAGGTGATTATATAGGAGGAAAAGTGTTAAGAGCAGAAGGTATTAGTGCATTTGGCATACGTCCAATTCCCAGCGAGGACCTGCTGAAGCAGATAAGGCTGGCCAACATAAAAACAAGAGCAGGCAGGGTTGCATATCTGATGGTCCTTGGAGAGGATGCAACTCTAGGCCGTATCGTAGTTGGAATATCAAAGGCCGATGGTGCGCTTAAATGGATTTCGAAAGTATTGCAGGAGAGGGCTACAGAGTGAATGTGGATGCGAAATCCCCTTGTCTCTTCAAATCCCTCACTTAAGGATTGAACGCAAAATAAATGGAAAGGCTTTTAAAAAGCAGATACAGAATTAAAGAGAAGATTGGCGAAGGGCCGTTTAGTATCACATACAAGGGCTGTCTCCTGGAAGGGGAAGACCCTCTTGTAATTAAAATATATAAGAGAAGTGTGCTCAGCAGTTCTCTTATAAAGAGCGTTAAGAGAAAGGTCAGGGTTCTATGTAGCTTGACTCATTCAGGGATCGCTAAGGTTATCGACGGTGATTATGGCTGGCAGGGCTTTTATTTTGTAAGAGAATTTGTTCCCGGAAAAAGCCTTGCTGAGCTTCTAAGAGAAGAACCGAAGATGGATGTACAAAGGGTATTGAGCATCGTGACCGGGGTTTGTGAAACCCTAGAAGCGGCTCACGATAAACACATAATTCATGGTGCTCTTAACCCGAATAATGTAGTGATAACAAAAGAAGGTGTTCCAAAGCTTACAGACTTCATAATCATAGGGGAGATGAAGGGAGCCATTAAACAGAGGGCAGAGGTGGCTTATTCTCTGTCTTCCTTTCTTGCTCCAGAAGAGGTAAGGGGAGAAATATCCAGTTTCTCCACTGATATATATGCTGTAGGACTTTTATTCTATCTGATGCTGGCAGGGAAACATCCTTTCCAAGGAAACTCTGGGTTAGAGACCTCCCTTAAGATTTTAAGGGTTGTCCCAGAAAGGCTGACGGACTTGAGAGGAGATATTCCGGCTTACCTGGAGAGCATAATATTCAAAGCACTCGAAAAAGATCCCCTTATGAGACTTAGAACTATGAGGGGTCTTATCTCAAGTTTAAAAGGGAAAATGTTGGTGGAGGAGGCTCCAAGGAGGGATGAGCCCTCTCCAATAAGTCTTGACGGGCTCATTGAAGCTACAGACGAGAGGTCTGATAGTCAAAAAGTTAAAGAGGAAGAAGCGAAGCCGAATATTATCTTGATTGCAACCGTTATCATTTTGGCCGCTCTTTTTGGTATAGGCTACGCTGTTATAAGTGCTTTGATGAGCAGGTAAAGAGAAAGGAAAACGCGAATTTGAGCTGGTTGGTTCTTTATTTGATATTCATTATAGTTGCACTACTGATCATAAGTTATCTAGTTACGAAACTTGATATTCCCAAACCCTATGTTGTGATAGTGGTCATAGCGATTTTAGTAGTTTCACCAATTATCATAAGTTATATCTATTCAACATATATTACTCCTGTTCCTGAGGTCACAGTACCTAATGTGGCATGGTTATCAGTGGACGAGGCAAAGATTAAACTGGCGAAGTACGGGCTAAAGGCAAGGATTGCTGAAAAGGTATATGAGAGAAGGGTTCCAGTGGGACGTATCATATCACAGAGGCCTGAGGCCGGAAGGCGCGTAAAACTGGGGCGTATCATAAACTTAAAAGTAAGCATCGGGGAAAGGATGGTCCTCGCACCAAACCTTGTGGGCAGACCGATCTCTCAAATTGAAATAGTGCTTTCTGAAGCAGGGTTGAAGATAGGGGAAAAGCGCTTCGAAGAGACTGAGCAGTATCAGAGTGGCGTAGTCATAAGTCAGGATCCGCTGCCTGATGAAGAAATCTCTGTTGGGGGTGAAGTAGATGTTGTAATAGCTGAGAATCCAAACTTTGGCATTGTCAGGGTCCCGAACTTGGTTTCAAAGACTGTTGATGAAGCCAAAGATATTTTGGGGAGCTTGAAGCTTAATTGCATAGTTTTTTAT
>JAUWWO010000062.1 GCA_030616825.1 Candidatus Margulisiibacteriota bacterium
CAAAGGATGGTTCTATTGCAGGACCGAGGATTTTAGAACACATAGTGGATACAGTTTTATATTTTGAGGGAGAGCGTCACAAGCAGTTTAGAATCTTGAGGGGAGTGAAGAATAGGTTTGGTTCCACAAACGAAGTTGGAATCTTTGAGATGACTGAGGCTGGGCTTGTAGAAGTTGAAAATCCCTCAGAAGTTTTCTTAAGTGAGCGGGCTGAAGCTTCTTCCGGTTCAGTTGTCACTGCTACCCTTGAAGGAACAAGACCCATCCTTGTTGAAGTTCAGTCTCTTGTTTCTCCAACAACGCTCCAGATGCCCAGACGCACTGTTACGGGGCTGGATTATAATCGAGCTTCGATTATCGTTGCCGTACTTGAGCGTCGTGCGGGTGTAAAGCTTGGCTCACGTGATATATATATTAATGTAGCGGGTGGGGTAAGGATTACCGAACCCGCAGCTGACCTGCCGCTCGCTGTTTCCATTGCCTCCTGTTACAAAGACAAACCCATTGATTCTAAGATTGTTGTTGTGGGGGAAGTGGGTTTGGGAGGAGAAGTTAGATCCGTTTCACAAATCGTTCCCAGAATAAAGGAAGCAAGCAAGCTCGGCTTCAAGAAGATAATCATCCCTCGTGGGAACCTAAAAGAGGCCTCGAAGTTAAAGGGAATCGATATTGAAGGTGTATCAGACCTCGGCCAGACCCTCGAAACAACACTGTCATAGAGACAATTCGTGTAAAGACAATTCATGAATTGTCTCTACCTTTGCTTTTTTAACCTTGCTTCGTTGACTATGATCTCCCGGCCTGCCCAGTTGTAGCCCTGCATTTCCTTGATTACCCGCTCCGCGTCGTCGTCAGGAACCTCAACAAAACCAAAGCCCTTTGATCTGCCAGAAAATTCGTCAGTAATCAGTCTCACTTCGAGCACCTCAGTTAACCCCGAGAATTTTTCTCTGAGTTCTGCCTCTTTAATGGACCAGGGTAGATTTCCCACATAGAGAGTCTTTGGCACACTACACCTCCTCTGCGATTAACATTTTTTCGATTTGGTTTCTAACAAATTCCACGGTTTTTGTATAGATCTCTTTGCTGGGTTTTCCAGCTTTCAGATTAATTGGTTTTCCTATGTTTAGTACAATGCGGCCTGGAGAGATAAGCAAACTATTTCTTTTCAAGATCTTGTAACTTCCAGATATTGCCAAGGGTACTATCGGTACCCCCGTCTCAAAAGCTAGGGCAAATCCACCACGCTTGAATTTTCCCAGCGCTCCATCAGCGCTTCTTGTGCCTTCGGGAAATATAATTATGGATTTACCTTCTTTGACAAGTTCTGTAGCTTTCCTAAGGGTCTTGTGCGCGGCAGATCCAACTTCTCTATTGATAGAGAGATGCCCAGACCATTTAGTGTATACTCCTAAAACAGGTATTCGAAAATACTCTCTTTTTACAATAAAACGAAAAGACCCAGGAAGGCAACTCAGGATAACAGGTATATCTAAATAGCTCTGATGGTTTGAGATAAAGATAACTGGGGTTCTTTTGGGAATATTTCCCATACCCTTTATTTTGATTTTTGCAACAAAAGGAAGGATTAAATGCTTGGACCAAAACCTGGAGACGAGAAATAAAAATTCCGGCCCATCTTTGACAAAAAGAGACAAAAAACAGCTTATACCTGCAGCAACAGCAAGTGTAATCACTATATAAACAACAAAGATTGCAGAGTAAATAGCCTTAAATACAGGAGTCATATTTTCTTCTAGTTATGATAACATAGTATGCTGTATTTTACAATTTATGTGAAATATCTAGGGATTCCAATCGATATATAAATAGAGGAGGATACATTAATGGAGGTACCACAGGTAGAAGAGGTAAGATTAAGCGCTGAATTAGACGAAGCGGAACACAGAAGAGAAATCCGCTCTGCTGAGCCGCATGGAAGAAAGTGTGTATATAATAAGGATATAACCTGTACTGCTCCTGATTGCAAGTTGGACATCTGTAGCAGGTGTCCGTATGGCTATGCCTGTTCGTTTACCTCGACTCTCCGGGATGTGTTTGGCAAGATTGTAAGTCTGGCCATATTTTTAGCAAAGAGCGATGATGTGCTGCGCGATGTGATAGCATATCTCTCCAAAGCTAATGAAGTGGAGCAGAAAACCGAACGGGAACTACATCCCGAAAAGAATAAACAAAAACCTGAACAGAAGATCAATTTTGAAGATGAGGTTGTTGTGAGCAAGCAACCGCTTCCTAAAGGTTCCATAAACACGAAACCTATAAAACAAAAGATCTCTTCTGCCCAGGATCAGATGTCAGCTCAGATTGCAAAGAAGGTTGCGGATATAAACGAGGCCCTAGCTAATCCAGATGGATCACCCGAGAAACCTCTTGTTTAGTAGTTAATCCCCTTCTTACTTTTTCTTCTCCTGAGAGGCTTAAGGATTTCATCCCGGATCTGATTGCTTCTTTCCTTATTGCGTTTGGAGAAGAACCAATACTCATAAGCTCTTTTATAGGTGCAGAAAGGCACAAAATTTCGAATATCCCAGTCCTTCCTTTATATCCTGTTTGGCCGCAGTCCTTGCACCCCCTCCCCTTGCATATTTTGCAGATTAGCCTGATTAACCTCTGAGCCACAACTGCCGAGAGCGATGTATTTAGGAGTGATGGTTCAATCCCCAGGTCCAGAAGCCTGGAGATTGCTCCCACACAATCGTTTGTATGCATGGTCGAGAACACCAGATGTCCAGTCATTGCGGCCTGGACTGCAATACGTGCAGTCTCCTCATCTCTTATCTCTCCGACCATTATCACATCCGGGTCCTGACGCAGTATCGCCCTAAGTCCTCGGGCAAAGGTGAGTCCTGCTTTTACATTTACATGCATTTGGTTAATTCCATGCAACTCATATTCAACAGGGTCTTCAATAGTTATTATATTTATTTGTGGTAAGTTGATTTTGTTTAAGGTTGCGTAAAGAGTGGTAGTTTTGACGCACCCCGTTGGCCCGGTCACGATTATTATGCCGCTTGTTCTTCTTAGGAGAGAATTATAAATCTTGAGCTCCCCCCCTGTCATCCCAAGCTCCTCAACTGGAAGCTTTGTCATCTCTTTATGTAGGAGTCTTATTACAGCTTTTTCTCCATGGATTGTCGGAATTGTTGAGACCCTAAGGTCCAGATCAGCTCCATTAATTCTTATATGGGTTCTGCCGTCTTGAGGAAGTCTCTGTTCCGCACTATTTATATCGACCATTACTTTAATTCTGGAGATCGCCCCAGGGTGCATTGATTTATGTAAGTTTATGCCGTCTCGGAGAAGGCCATCGATTCGGTAACGAATTTTAAGGTGTTCCCTGTTAGGTTCAAGGTGAACGTCGCTTGCGCCAAGTTCAATGGCTCGAGAAAGGACGTCATTTATTAAAGCGGTTGCGCCGTTTTTATTATAATAATCTTGTTGCATAAGATAACTCAACTACATGCAACTATTATGCCAATTTATTGAATAGGATTTTGCTGAAATAAATGATTTTATGAAGGGATTCTCGACACTCCTGTAGAGCTTTTCGACAGACTAACTGATTCCGAGGGCTTCTTTTGCGGCCTTCCACATGACTTCGATCGGGGCGCTGTGTCCAGTCCAGATAGTAAATGCAAGAGCGCCTTGACGGACAAGCATTCCAAGTCCATTGAAGGCTTTAACCCCTTGCTTTTCGGCAATCTTCATCAGCTTTGTTTCCGGAGGATTATAAATTAGATCAAATACTGAGCTTTTAGCTTTGAGCTCTGAGCTCCCTGCCTTGCCGGCAGGCAGGTCCTCTATTGGACTTTCATTCTCTTTTGGATGCACCCCCACCGGCGTTGCATTAATTAAGATATCAGTATTGGAGATAGCTTTATTCATTTGGGAACTTCCAGCCGTGAATGCTTTCATCTCCACATCAAAAAGAGATCCAACATAATTTACGAGGTCGTTGGCCTTTTTGGTGTCGATGTCTGTAACTATAATGGAATCTACTTCTGCCTCGGCAAGCATTACTGCCACTGCCTTTGCAGCACCACCTGCTCCAAGGAGTACCGCTTTTTTCCCTTTTGGATCGACCCCTGCATCGAGCTTGAGTGACTCGAGAAATCCCGCGCCGTCAGTATTATATCCCACAAGTTTATTGTTTTCGTTTTTGACCGTGTTCACTGCTCCGATAATCCTCGGAAGCTTTGTGACCTCGTCAAGCAGCGGGATTATTGTCTCTTTGTGAGGAATGGTGACGTTAAATCCAAGCACCCCTTCAGCTCTTAATCCATCCAGAGCTTTTTTTAGATCCTCCGGCTTTACTTCAAAAGGCACATATTCCCAGTTCAGTCCCAGGTGCTTGAATGCAGCGTTGTGCATCTGGGGTGAGACGCTGTGAGCGACAGGACATCCTATTATCCCAACGATTTTTGTTGATCCGGATACTTCCATCACAGGAAAGTATAGACATGAAAACAAAAAAGGTCAAACAGAAACCCGTTTAATTCAAAACTTGTGTGCATCAATTTTATAATGTATAATCATTCTCAGAATAAAGGAGGAATAAATTTCATGCCCAAGGTATTTATTCTTGATGTAACAAACAGAGATGGAGTTCAAACCGCAAGGCTTGGTATTGCAAAACTTGAAAAAACCATCATCAACACACTGCTCAACGAGATGGGGATTTTTCAGTCAGAGCTTGGGTTTCCATTTACCAAACATGAAAAGAATTATATCAATGCTAACCTGGAGCTTGCACAGATGGGAATACTTACGCCCATCCGGCTTGAAGGTTGGTGCCGGGCTATAAGAAAGGATGTGG
>JAUWWO010000097.1 GCA_030616825.1 Candidatus Margulisiibacteriota bacterium
CATACGGCATAAACTACAACGCAAATTTAATTGCAAAGAACATCAAATATGATCTTTCCGGGATGTCCTTTAGTCTTGCAACCGAGAAAGAAGCTCTGGAGGTCAGGACCAAATTGATAGGGACGCCTAATGTTTATAATATCCTTGCTTCGGTTCTGTGTTCGCTTGCTTTAGGTGAAGAGATCGGTCAGGTGACCGAAGCCACGCAGAACTTTCCAGGCGCTCCAGGCCGATTTGAGAGAATCTATGCAGGTCAGTCATTTCCGGTCATAGTTGATTTTGCGCATACACCTGACAGTTTGCAGAAGTTGATAGAAACATATACACCTTTTGTAAAAGGTAAAGTCATTCTTGTTTTTGGCTGTCCGGGTGACAGGGACAGAGATAAGAGACCGATTATGGGAGAAATTGCAGCCAGACTCGCAGATTACGTTATTATTACTACAGATGACCCGCATTCGGAAGAACCGCAGAAGATCGTCGATGAAATCGAGAAGGGAATAGAGGATAGGGGTAAAGAACCCCCTCTGTGTCTCCCCCTTGCTAAGGGGGAGAGGGATAAAAAGCGGTATGAAAAAATTATCGACAGGCGGGAAGCGATAAAGAAAGCGTTGTCATTAGCAAAGAAGGATGACATTGTATTGATCGCTGGCAGGGGACATGAGAGATATCAGGATTTTAACGGAAAGAAAGTCGAGATCGATGATAGGGAGGTTATTCGGCAAATTCTAAAAAAATAGGATCATTCCTTGTTTGTCATTTGTCATTTGAAATTTGTCATTTAAAAAAAGGGAGCGGCCACCTGCATAGCGCTCCCTTATATATATATCGTTAAAAATTGAGGAAAATTTCAGAAAAAAAGAAAAGAAAGACAGGAACCTGAGACTAAAAGTCTCGGTTCCAGATTCTGAGAACTAGGAACTACGAAGTTTATTTCTGTGAAGCTTCTCTAATCTTTGCTTTTAATTCTGGAGAGATATTTGATTCAGCAAGCGCGTCTAAAGCAGAGGTTGCACTCATTTTAACCCAGTCCCTGTCCGAAAGAAAAGGACCCGGATCCCGCCGACTTCTATGTTTTAAATAAACTTTAATAAGAGGAGCCGCCATTTCAGCTTTCAACTCTGGAGAGATATCTGATTTAGCAAATTGTCCTAAGGCATAAGCTGCACTTATTTTAATATCCTGGTCTCTATCCTCTAAAGCTATAAGAAGAGAATCAACAATTCTTGCTTTCAACTCTGGAGAGATATCTGATTTAGCAAATTGTCCTAAGTCATAAGCTGCATGCATTCGAGCTTCCCAGTTTGCTCGTGCCCACCCAAAAAACTTTTTTTCGCATAAAGTTCTAATTTGCTTTTCTATTTTTCTCTCAATTTCCTTTTGTTTTTCAAAAAAAGTAGCAACCTTAATTCTCAGTTCTGGAAATGCATATCCTGACTGTTCAAGGTACTCTAGAAATTCCTGGCAATCTCCTGTGGGTTTTTCTGAACAAAATTTTTCCGCTGCTCGCTTGGCCTCTGAAATTTCATTGATTCCCCCATCATTTCCCTTTTCACCTTTATGAGTATCTCCTATTTTTAAGTAGTTTCGATAAGCTTGTGGTGCATTATTTATAATTATTTCTCCCATTTTAAATTCCTCCTTTTTGTTTTGGTTCTTGCTTCCCCTATATATATATCGTTAAAAATTGAGGGAAATTTCAGAAAGAATAAGAGGGATTAGATGTTTGCTTTGCCGATTATATCCTTGATGTCTGCCAGTTTGTGGGTTTCTAAGTAGGTTTTGATGCCTTGGGTGACTTTTATAGATGCTTCCATGTCCACGAAATTTGCTGTTCCGACCTGAACTGCGGAGGCACCTGCAAGGAAGAACTCAATTGCATCTTCACCACTCATGATCCCTCCAACACCAATCACGGGTATCTTTACAGCCTTTGCAACCTGCCAGACCATTCGCACCGCTATGGGCTTTATCGCTGGTCCGGAAAGACCGCCTGTTCCTGCTCCAATTCTTGATTTTTTGCTCTCAATGTCTATTGACATTCCTACAATTGTATTTATGAGTGAGATGGCGTCTGCTCCAGCGGATTCTGCTGCCTTTGCGATGACTGTTACATCAGTTACATTCGGCGTTAGCTTTGCAATCACCGGCAGGGTGGTCACCTTTTTAACCTTTCGGACCACATCTGCGGTTAATCTTGGATTACATCCAAAGATCATCCCTCCCTGCTTGATGTTTGGGCATGATATATTGAGTTCCAGTCCCTTTACAGACGGAACTTTATCGAGTTTCATGGCCAGCTCGACGTATTCATTTGCAATATCGCCTGCGATATTAACTATGATCGGTATTTTGAATTTTGAAAGATCCGGCAAATGTTCGTTGATGAGTTTTTCTATTCCATCGTTTTGAAGTCCGATCGAATTCAGCATTCCGGATGGGGTCTCGCAGATGCGGGGTGGGGGATTGCCCTCTCTGGGTTTGAGGGTCACGGTTTTGGTAATTATAGCTCCAAGCTTGCTCAGGTCCATTACTTCGGAGTATTCCTCTCCCCAGCCGAATGTGCCAGAGGCAGCCATAACAGGATTTTTTAACTTGATACCGGCAATCTCTACGGATAAATTTACTGCCATCTTATCTCCTTTGAGTTAAATACAGGCCCGTCCTTGCATACCATCTTATAACCCGATTTAGTTTTGACGGCACAGCCCTTGCATGCTCCGATCCCGCAAGCCATCCATTCGTCAAGGGAGAGCTGGCAATCGATTTTAAATTGTGCACTAATTTCAGTCACTGCTTTTAGCATAGGTTTTGGCCCGCATGCAAAGACCACAGAGTTTTGTGCTTGGACTTTCGAGCTTAGCAGTTCGAGTAATATATCAGAGGCCATTCCTTTCCTTCCATAACTTCCGTCATCAGTAGTTACAATTGTTTCTGCTCCCAGCTTTTTGAAATCAGCTTCGCATAGAACCTCATTTCGCGTGTTTGCCCCAATTACAGCATAAACGGCTTTTATATGTTTTTTTGCTTCTTCGGCTGCAGCGTGCAGTGGTGCTATTCCGCAGCCTCCGCCTACAAAGACGGCAATCTGTTTACTCTTGTCGATTTTAAAGCCGCTTCCAAGAGGTCCTAGTACATCGATAAAAGAGCCTATTTGAAGCAGAGAAATTAGTTTTGTTCCTTTCCCGATAACCCTGTAGATTATCTCGATAGTTTTATCGTCCTTGTTGATCCTGTGGATGCTGAATGGACGACGGAGGAGCGGGTCGGTCGAGTTGGAACACCTGATATTTACGAACTGTCCTGGTTCTGCGTGCGAGGAAATGTAGTTTGAAGAAAAAGTTAATTTGTAGTGCTCTCTGGCCACTTCCTTGTTATCTATTACTCTGGCGAGTTCCTGTATAGGCATAAATCTCAAGAATTATACCATATAATTTTGGTTTGATAAAGGACGAGGATCGGGGAATGGGGAATGGTGGGCGGTGCTGGAATCGAACCAGCGACCTTTTCGGTGTCAACGAAATGTTCTACCACTAAACTAACCGCCCATAAGGCGCAGGCCGGATTTGAACCGGCGTATTGCTGTTTTGCAGACAGCTGCCTTACCACTTGGCTACTGCGCCAAGCCCGTCGACAAGCTCGGGGTAAAAGCGGGTGATGGGTCTCGAACCCACGACCTTCTGCTTGGGAAGCAGATGCTCTACCAACTGAGCTACACCCGCAGGTTTAGGCCTTTTTCTTAAAACCCTCGAGAGC
>JAUWWO010000099.1 GCA_030616825.1 Candidatus Margulisiibacteriota bacterium
CCAAGAGAGAGGCGTAGACCTCTTGTGCTTATGGGACCAATGGAGTTTGCTCTCATAGATGTTCGGGGAGCACTTGTTGGTGGCAGGGGTGAGTTTAGCATCTTTGGAGGAGCGAGAACCGGTGCAGACAACATCCTTGCTCAAATAAGGAGAGCCACAAGGGACGGGGCTATTGAGGGAATACTCTTGAGGATCTCTGGTTTTGAGGGAGGCTTTGGATCTATAGGCATAGTCCAGGAGCTGCGCTCAGAGCTCAAACGCTCCAAGAAGGCGGGCAAGAAGATAGTGGTATATGTAGAGTCCTCTGCACTTGGTGATGAGTATTATCTTGCTTCTGTTGCAGACAGAATTGTTGCTCCGAGTGGAGCATCCATTGGAGGCCTTGGAAGGTCGGTCGCAGTTACCAGAGTATCAGAGCTCATGGATAAAATCGGAATTGAATGGCAGGTAATAGCTAAGGGAAAATACAAAACTGCTTTCGATATCTTTTCTCCGGATATGACCTCTGACCAGAGGGAAATGGTAAATTCTATTGTTTCTGACATGTACAGACAGATGTTGACCGATATTTCTGAAGATAGGGGAATCGAACTCTCTAAGCTAAAGGAAATAGGAGATGGCAGGATCTTTACTGCGGGAGAGGCAAAAGACCTTAACCTCATTGACGGTATTGGTTATTTTAAAGATGCCGCAGATATTGCTGGGGAGTTAACTTCCCAGAGAGATGATGTGCGCATAGTAAGGGCTCAAGATTTATTTGTGGACGAGGAAGAGTACTTTATACCCTGGCCATATAAAGTCGCTGTAATTGAAGTTGATGGAGAGATAGTGACCGGGAGAAGTGGTGCAAATTTGCTTTTTGGTGGGACCTTTGTTGGAGCGGATACGATCTCTGAACAAATCAAGAGGGCCTCAGATGATTTTATGGTAAGGGCGATTATACTCAGAGTCAATAGTCCGGGAGGGTCTGCTGTTGCCGCGGGACAGATCTACCAGGAGCTTCAAGCGGCCCGGGAAAAAGGGAAAGTAATTGTAGCTTCTATGGGTGACATTTCTGCATCCGGTGGATATTTTATATGCGCTGCTGCAGACAAGATAGTTGCTGATCCTGGAAGTGTTACCGGAAGTATTGGCGTTGTTGGAGCAATACCAGTGCTCTCGGAGCTTTTTGGGAAGATAGGGGTTAAAGTTGACGTGATAAAAGAAGGAGAACATGCTGATATGTTTTCGGGTTTACGGAAGCTTACCACCGAAGAAAGAGAATCAATTGAGGCTCTTTTTGAGGAAACCTATATGGAGTTTAAGAGGGTTGTTGCTGAGGGGAGGGGAATGACCACTCCCGAGTTAGAGGATATTGCTCAGGGAAAGATCTATACCGGTTCTCAGGCATTGGATATAGGTCTTGTGGATAAATTAGGAGGGTTCTCTGATGCGGTTGACCTTGCGAAGGATTTAGCTAAGATTCCAGGAGAGCCCAAACTGGTTTATTATCGAGAGGGTGGTTTCTGGATGGAAGGCATTATGGAGATAAGCGAGCGCTTAGGGATAGCGGAAGGCATTTTTCCTCTGTTTCGTTCTAAGCTTTCTGAATATCGCCTTAAGTTTTAGAGGAGCCTGAATTTTATTCCTATGACTTGTTCTGATATTGCGAATATTCCTTCAAGCCAGGGGCTAAGTTTATAGCCGATTTCCACTCCCAGGCTTGGGCCATACACGAGATTTAATCTTCCCGTAAGATAGGAATCAAAAAGGTAACTCATTGTAAGGCCAAGTTCGGGCTGTACGTAGAAATCCTTTTGCTTCTTGGATATCCAGAGTCCAGCACTTGTTCCTCCCCATATTCCTCCAACAACGGACATACTTAGTGGATTCCTTGCAGAGGGTTCTATAAATTGAAGATTCATGTGTAGATCTGCAAGGTAAGGATTTGGGGATTCTAAGGAATATCCAAGTGATCCACCAAGCGACATCCTGTTATCTATTGGAAAATTGGCGGTGGTAACTAAGCCAAAACCCTGAAGAACGGCAAAGCCAGCACTTAAGCTGATCCTTCCTCTGACCACGTTGGCGTCGATGACCGAGCCAGAGGCAGGAAGCGTTAAGAAAAATATAAACAAAGACAACATAAAGATTACACTTGCGTTTTTCATTTGTTCTACTCTTTCTAATTTTAAGTACCTATATAAGTTAACAGAAAATTTAGATGGTTTCAAGGGCGAGCTTCTTCTGTTGAGGATTTTATATAATTTATTTTATCAGGCCTGACCATATTTAATTTATTTACAGCTATGTTTTCTATCCTTTTCAAACTTTTCTTTTTTGCAGCGATAGACCTCAAATATCTTAAATCTCCCTGGAGTTTGCCCAAAGTTTTCTTTAAATCTTCGACCTCATATTTCAGGTTAATATTTTGTGTATATATGCTCAGGTGAACGATTGAGAGAGCTACTATAGTTGCAAGTACAAACAGCGCCTTTCGGAAGTTCATCTTAAGATCCTCTCCATAGCTCTTAGTTTTGCGCTTCTTCCCCTTGGATTAGAGTGAATCTCGGATTTAGTTGGAGTAACGGGTTTTTTCGTTAATATCCTGATTCTTTTTTTATGGCCGCAGATGCATACTGGAGTCCTTGGAGGGCAGATGCAATCCGTGGCTTCTTCCCTGAAGATATGCTTTACAATTCGATCCTCCAGAGAATGGTATGATATAACCACAATCCTTCCATTCTTGCCAAGAACATCTATTGAATTCCGGAGGGCTACAGCTAGATTATTTAGTTCGGCATTTACAGCAATCCTCAATGCCTGGAAAGTTCTGGTGATCGAATCCAAGCTTCTTTTTGGAGGGATTCTTCCAAGAGCCCGCTTTATCACTTCTGCAAGCTCTAAAGTCGTTGAGATTGGTTTTGCTTTTCTGGCTTCGACAATGGCTCTGGCGATTCTCTTTGCGCATCTTTCTTCGCCATAGTCCCTGATTATCTTTGCAAGATTATCGAGTGGGTATGAGTTTACAATCTCTTTTGCAGTTAAACTTTGATCTTTATCCATTCTCATATCCAAAGGCCCAGAGGTTCTAAGACTAAAACCCCTGCCCGGGGTATCTATTTGATGTGAGGAGACACCCAGATCAAAAAGGATACCATCGACCTTTTCAATATTTAACTTTTTCAGGATCTCTTTAATGTTGATGAAGTTCTCGTGGATAAGAGTAGCTGATTTCTCAAATTTAGCTAATCTTTCCCGAGAGACCTCAATTGCTTCCTCGTCGCGGTCTATGCCGATCAGCAGTCCCGCTCCCGCTAGATTTTCAAGTATTGCCTGTGCATGTCCACTGCCGCCAATTGTGGCGTCGATATAAATCTTTCCTGATTTAGGGTTAAGGAATTTTAAAGTTTCTTTTACAAGGACAGGGGTATGATATTCCAGCTTCATAGTTTAATTATACTGATGGAAGTTATATAAAACAAGCGATGTTATCTTTTACTCAGAGTAATGGATTGTTATTTTTGGGCGATCATCCGAACTCGCGGTCCTATCTGAGAAATATACGTTTTCTGTCTGAAAATTAAACTCTTTTTTAATATACAGCCCATAGTTTGTTGCGGTCCCATCGACCCAGTCCTCTATGAGGTCTCTGCCGTCTTGATTAAGAGTGATCGTTGTTTGCCCTGTGGTTGAAATTTGTTTTGAACTAAGGACGGTTGAGTTTGAGGTTGGTTTACTTCCCCAAGTGACCGCAC
>JAUWWO010000117.1 GCA_030616825.1 Candidatus Margulisiibacteriota bacterium
AATGATATTTCGGGCTTGCATTTTGACAGGAAAATTGCTAAAGTTGCGGCTGATTTTGGTATCCCGGTGATCCTGATGCATATCCAGGGTAGACCACGCACTATGCAAAAGAATCCCCAGTATGAGGATTTAATAGGAGAAATACTTGAATATTTTGTACAGGGTATTAAAATTGCAGAAGTCGCTGGGGTCCCGCGTGAGAGATTAATAATCGATCCTGGAATAGGATTTGGAAAAACAGTTGAGCATAACCTTGAGATTATTTTAAGGCTCAAGGAATTAAAGTGTTTAGGACGTCCAATACTTGTTGGGACTTCGCGTAAGTCGATGATCGGGAAGATTCTTGGCCTTCCCGTAAGTGAACGTCTCGAAGGGACTGCGGCTACGGTCGCAGCCTCGATTGCGGGTGGGAGTGATATCGTAAGAGTTCATGATGTTGGTTCGATGAAGCGAGTTGCGAAGATGACTGACGCAATAGTTCGGTATCAGTTGTAATTTTGGGTTTATCTTAGTATTATTAATGTAGAGGAAGGAATAGGGAATGGTTTCCAAGGCCAAAAAAAAGAAAATCACAAAATCCGCTCCTAGGTCGGAGAAGCCAGAGAAAAAAGATAAAAGAGTTAAGCGTAAACTGAAAAAAGAAGGACTCAGGGTTGTTTATGTGGGTTTGGGCTCAAATGTAGGGGACAGAGAAGAATATATAGAACAGGCAGTTTTTCTGCTCGGCAAAACAAAGGGCATCGCGGTTATCAAGAGATCTACAAACTACGAGACTGAGGCAGAGGGAGTTGCGGACCAGCCTCCATTTTTAAATGCTGCTATGGAGATAGAGACTACACTTCCTCCACACAAGCTCCTTTCTGTAATCCAGGAAACAGAGAATACCTTGGGGAGGGAACGGGGCATTGAATGGGGACCGAGGACAATAGATATAGATATTCTTTTATATGAGGACGAGATAATATCTGATGATAAGCTCCAGATTCCTCATCCCCTTCTTCATGAGAGGTTATTTATCCTGCAACCTTTGGCGGAGATAGCTCCAGAGGCAATTCATTCTACCCTTGAGAAGACAATTTCCGAGCTCTATGAGGAGAAGAAGTCAGAAGTCAAGGAAAAATACGATGATGAATTGCCTGGGTTCAAGGAGATAAAAGGCGGGATTCCCGATGATTATGAACGCTGGTGAGAATGCATAGAGGTGTAAAATCGCGGAAAGGAAGATGAAAAAGCCCTCAATGATTCTGAGGGTTTTTTGATTTAGTGGAAAGCATATGTTTGAGATCGGCACAAAGAGTCCTGAAGAGACTTATGTCCTGGGCAAGAAGATAGGGGGGTTACTTAAGCCCGGTGATGTCGTTGCAATAACTGGAGAACTCGGGGCAGGTAAAACCACTCTGATAAAAGGATTGGCTGAAGGGTTAGGGGTTGCAGATTTCGTTTCAAGCCCATCGTTTATTATCATTAACGAATATTCTGGGAAGTTCCCATTTTATCACATTGATTTGTATCGGCTTGAAGAAGTACGGGAAATAGAAGAGCTGGGGGTAACTGAGTATTTTGAGCGGGGTGGCATTGTAGCCATTGAATGGGCTGAAAAGTTAGCTGGCCTTCTTCCGGAGAGATTCATTGCAGTTACTATAGAGTTACTGGGAGAGAAGGAAAGAAGGATCACATTAAAGGAAAAGGGGATAAACAGGTTAAAAGCTAAATTTGGGAAAGGTGAAGGTTGAATGCTAGTCCTTGGTATAAGCAGTGCGATCCAGGTTTTAGAGGTAGCATTAGTTGAGGAACAAAAAGTTCTTGTACAGTATTCCTCAAGTAGGGATATGCGTACTGAGAACCTCATGAAATATATTGATTGGATTTTCGCAGAATCTAAAAGGAAGATAAATGAGCTTTCAGCAATTGCAGTGACGGTTGGTCCTGGTTCATATGGAGGGCTGCGTGGAGGGCTTGCAGTAGCAAAGGGGCTTTCTCAAGCATTGAGTGTTTCGATAATAGGGGTGTCGACCCTTGAGGCCATCGCTTATAATATGGAAGAAGCACAGGGGTTAATTATTGTTGCAGCACATGCTTGCAAAGACGAATATAATGTGGCCGCATTTGGGAGTTCGGGACAAGAGATAAGGAGAATAACTGAAGATTTTGTGGCCAGTGGAGACTTACTCGCCAGTGTCTTGGCAAGGGTTTCTGGGGAGATCTATCTGGCATCGGCAAGAACGGATATATTTTTAAAGATAAAAAATTTAAACTCTCAGACCAAAGTTAAACAAGTGGAAACCCGGAAAGCCCTTCCTCACGCAGCAGTTGTAGCAAGACTGGGGATTAAGGGATTAGGCAGAGGAGAGATATCAGATCACTTAACACTTTGTCCTCATTACTCTCATGAGCCAAATATAAGGGAATACAAAAGCAGATAACAGCGGTAAATTGTAAAAAAGGGTATAAAATGGTAAAATCCAAATAGAGGTTAATTAGTTTTTATGGCAAATAAAATCCTCTTAGTCGAAGATGATCTTCCAACAGTTGAGCTGCTTAAATTTACCCTGCAGTCTGAGGGATTGGACGTTGTAGTGGTTTATGATGGAATCTCAGCGCTTCGCACGGTTGAGAAGGAAAACCCTGATTTGATCCTCCTAGATGTGATGATTCCATGTGTAGACGGCTTTGAGGTGTGCCAGTTATTGAAGCATAATATTAAGTTTATGCACATTCCCATAATCATGGTTACCGCGAAGGTGAGACGTGAAGATAGGATGCTTGGATTTGAAAAAGGAGCAGATGATTACATCTCAAAGCCTTTTGATCCTATAGAGCTTGTTTCCAGAGTAAAGAAACTCTTGAAAAAAAAGGATTTGGAGACCAAAGAAGAGCATTAAAAGTAAGATAGGTCGAGGATGGCTAATATAAATTTTAAAATTTTATCATCCATTTTTGCATTGCTTCTCTTTGGTCCTGCTTTTTGTGCTCCTTCTTTAGGTGACGAAGCAAGGGAGTTTGGTATCGCAGTTCTTTTAAGCAGAAGTGCTTCTCCATATAATGCGGCACTTGCTGGCTTTCGGGCGGCCATCTCGGAGACAGGAAGTAAATCACAGATCTCTGTCTTTGAT
>JAUWWO010000009.1 GCA_030616825.1 Candidatus Margulisiibacteriota bacterium
AAATGTATAACAAAGTATTTCTGATAGGTAATCTGACAAGAGACCCGGAACTCAGGTACACGCCAAGCGGCATCCCTGTTGTTAGATTTACAGTTGCTGTTAACAGGCTAAGAGGAAAGAATGCAAAAGAAGGGGACGAGCAAAATGCTGTGGATTTCATTCCTGTTGTGGCCTGGAGGCGGCTTGCAGAAATTTGTGGCGAATACCTGAAAAAGGGGAGATCTGTTTCAATAGAAGGAAGACTCCAGGTGAGGACATTTGAGAAGGCGGGGGAGAAGCGTACCGTCTACGAGATCCTTGCCGACGGCATGCAGATGCTCGGACGCCGACCTGAGGGTCCATCGGTAACCCCCGAACCTTCCGCTATATCTGAAGAAAAGGAGGCAGCTCCTCTTGACGAAGCAGGGGCGGCTGAAACCGAGAAAGGCGTAGATGAAGTACCATTTTAGAAGACAGAATAAGCTTTAGGGAGGGATAAGGAATTGGCAAGACAGAATAAAAGACAGAATAAAAGACAGGAGCGCAAGTTCATTCCAAGAAGAAGAAGAAGGCGATGCTTCTTCTGTGCAGAGAAGAAAATTGCTGATTACAAGGATGTCGAATTTATTCGAAGGTTTATGACAGACAGAGGGAAGATCGCCCCTCGTCGTTCCACCGGTTGCTGTGCAAAGCACCAGAGGATGATAATGAGGGAGATAAAAAAGGCGAGGCATTTAGGGTTAGTTCCGTATGTTGTAGATTAAATCGCGGCTTCCAGGTTTCTTCTTGAGGTATGCAATGAAAGTTATTCTAACTAAAGACATAGTAAAGCTTGGTAAAGAAGGCGATATAATTAACGTCTCCGGCGGTTATGCCAGGAATTATCTTATTCCGAGGAAGGTTGCTGTTCCCGCCACCGGGCAGAACCTGGCCATATGGGAGAAAAAGAAAAAAAATATGGAAGCGAAACTCGCAAAGGAGCGGAAAGGGGAAGAAGAGTTAGCCCTAAAACTAAGGGATTTAAGTGTTAAGATAAAAGTCGATACTGGAGAGTCAGGGAAACTCTTTGGTTCTGTCACGTCAGCAGATATAGTGGAAGCAATCAAAGCTGCTTCTGGAATTGAGATAGACAAAAGAAATATAGAACTTCCTGAAAACATAAAAGGAATTGGAACATACGAAGTCCCCATTAAACTCCACCCTGAAGTTGAGGCAAAGGTTAAGGTTGAGATTTTATCCCGAGCGGAGACTTCGACGAGCCCTTTCTGAGCGATGAAAAAGCTCACAGCTAAACTTAAGCACCTTCCTGACAAACCCGGCGTTTATATCTTTAAAGGGAAAGACGGAAAAGCAATATATGTGGGCAAGGCCAAATCCCTGAAGAAGAGAATTGCTTCGTATTTTAGGAAACCTCCCGATTCTCCTAAGACAGAGATAATGCTTCGAGCCCTTTGCGATTTTGAGTACATTGTAACCTCAGGAGAATTAGAAGCCATAATGCTCGAGAGCAATTTCATTAAAAAACTGAGACCCAGGTATAATGTGATACTTCGGGACGATAAACAATATCCATATATAAAACTCACGCTGAAGGAGGCGTGGCCAAGATTATTTCTCACAAGATTGATAGTGGATGACAAAGCAAAATACTTTGGTCCTTATAGTGGAGGGATGGTTCGAGAGACCTTAAGGCAGATCAGGCGTCTCTTTCCAATAAGATGGTGCAAGGAAACCCCGATGAGACAGAGGCGTCAACCATGTATGTATTTTTACATCAAACGCTGCGAAGGGCCCTGCGTCGGAGAAGTTGACCATAAGGGGTACATGGATATGTGCCGGCAGATCATAGGACTCTTAGAAGGCAAACTCGATGAAGTTGTGGTAAAGATAAAGCGTGAGATGATGGAGGCATCAGAGAGGCTCGACTTCGAGAGAGCAAGAGTGCTCCGGGATAGACTTAAAATCCTTGAGAAGATGGCTGAAAGGCAAGCAGTGGTATCTCACGATATGGCCGATAGAGATGTTATTGCCTTCTCAAAGCGTGGAGATCTTACCTCAGCTTTAGTATTTCAGATAAGAGGGGGCAAACTCGTTGGCAGAGAGATATTTTATCCTCATAAGACCTTGGGTGCTACGGAGGGGGAACTTATGACTTCTGTATTAGCGCAGTATTATGCTGATGCAGCTTATATCCCTCCTGAGGTTGTGCTTCAACATGCAGTTGATGAGATGGATGTTGTCTCTAGATTTTTGTCAAAAAGGAGAGGGACACGCGTTAGGCTCACGGCCCCATCAAAAGGGAAAAAACTTGAGCTTATAAAGATGGCTGAAGACAACGCAAGGTTGCTCCTGGAGCGAAAGATACTCTCCGAAGACAAAAAGACATCGTCCGCCATAATGGAGCTGAAAAGCAAACTTGGGCTGAGTGCTCTCCCAATAAGGATTGAGGCCTTTGATGTGTCGAATATACAGGGGACTGATGTGGTGGGATCCATGGTCACGTTTGTTGGCGGAGCTCCATATAAAAGGGATTATAGAAGATTTAAGATTAGGACTGTAAAGAAGCCAGATGATGTTGCCGCAATCTACGAGATAGTAAAGCGTCGTTATAGCGGATCGCTAAAGGACGAACTCGAGCTTCCGGATCTGGCCTTAATAGATGGGGGAGCAGGACAGGTAGGAGCTGCGCGGAAAGCTTTGGATGAATCCGGGCTGTCCAGAATTCCTGTCATTGCTTTGGCCAAGAGACTTGAGCAGGTTTATGTTTACGGGGGGAAGACCCCGCTTAAGTTGCCAAAAAGAAGTACCTCACTTCATCTACTGCAGCGGATCCGTGACGAAGCACACAGGTTTGCAATTACTTATCATAGGTTAAAAAGAAGGAAGAGAATGAAGGGTGGCTAAGGAACTTTACCGCGTACCGCAGGATGCCTGCCCGCCGCCCTTCGGGCTTTGGCAGGCGGGTCTCATCCTGCGGGAGCCAAGGTTGAGACCTGTCCGCCGACAGGCGGGCAACCTTGGCTACGCGTCGGATCGTAGCGCACCCTGCTTTAATTGAAAACTTCCCGCCTTTGTGTTATTATTTTTTTCGTTACACAAGCCGAATAAGATGACAAAAAGGGAATTAAAAAAAAGGATTCTAAGTCTCCTTCTTGTCTTAGGCCTAGTGCTTTTGGTGGCAGGTGGAAATGGTGAGACGTCAAGGGTAGGGGAGTTAAAGCAAATAGAGAAGGAGCTGCAGAGCGAAAAGCTCAAACTTAAAGCCGTTAAAAAGAAAGAAGCAAATGCACTAAATAAGTTATACTCAGTCAACAGGCAGCTCAAAAAGGCAAAACAGGATCTTACGCAAACAAAGGTTAACATATCTCAAAATAAGAAACGGATAGTACTTCTAACCGAAGAGCTTAGGGAGACAAAAAGGAAACTCAAGGAAAGAGGAGAATTTCTTTCCCGCAGAGTCAGGGAGGCATATAAGAGTGGGGGAGGACTGGACTTACTGGAGCTCCTTTTTGCCTCTAAGTCCATAGCCGATTTTATAAATAAAGGATATTATTTTGAGAAGATAGTCGCTTCGGACATAGCTCTTGTCGGCGAGATAAGAGAAAAGATGGATGCTGTAGCCGAGGCCAAGCAGGGTCTTGAGAAAGCTTTACAGAAGAGCAAGGTCCTGGTTAAGCGTATTGAGAACAGGGAAAAGGAGATCGAGTCTCAGGCTAAGATAAAGAAAAAGATCTACACGACCCTTCGCGAGAGAAGAAAAGAATATGAGCGGCGAGTTGCTGAGCTTGAGAAAGGCTCAAAGCAGCTTGAGGGATTGATTCAGCAAAAAGCAAAGGGAGGCAAAGCGTCCCTAGGGGCTACTGGCCGGATGATCTGGCCAGCCCGTGGCAGGGTTGTTTCGCGCTTTGGATATCGAAGACACCCTTTGTGGGGTGGCACGCACTTTCACACTGGAGTAGACATTGGTGCACCATATGGTGACCCCGTGAGATCCGCTGATGGAGGCGAGGTTATCTTCAGCGGATGGTGGGATGGTTACGGCAAGGCCATTGTGGTTGATCATGGCAAAGGGATCGCCACGGTATACGGTCATCTTGCTAGAATTTATGTTGAGGCGGGACAGCGAATTGAGAAAGGTCAGATCTTAGGTCTTGTGGGAAGTACTGGTTTCTCTACGGGCCCGCACTTGCACTTTGAGGTAAGAAGAAATGGAAGGCCGATCAATCCTTTGGGATTTCTAATCTAGGGATTGGGATTTAGGGAAGGAGAAGTATAGATGTTAAAGAGAAGAATCATAACAGTCCTTATTCTGATTGTTATTATGGTTTCGGGAGTTTTTCTGGGAGCAAGATTTGGCAAGGTTAAGGCCCTTGAGGATCTGGAGGAAAAAATAGAGATATACTTAAGGGCCCTGGAAATTGTAAAGAACGAATATATTGAGAAAGACATTGATAACACAGAGCTTATCTATGGATCCATTAAAGGCATGCTCGATTCTCTTGATGATCCATACACAAGGTTTATGGAGCCCACCGCTTTTCGTGAGATGAACATCAGGATGAGCGGCAGCTATAGTGGGATCGGGATATACATTGGCATAAAAGATAAACACTTGGTTGTGATCGCTCCTATTGAAGGCACACCTGCAGAACAGGTTGGTCTTAAAGCTAAGGATAAGATAATGACAATTGATTCTAAGGAAACCAAGGATATGGCTCTAGATGAAGCTGTTAGCTTAATACGGGGTCGGGCAGGTACCGAGGTGAAACTAGGTATCATGAGAGTTGGATGGGAGGAAGAGCGGGAGTTCCGGATAGTCAGGGAGAAGATCACAATAAAAAGCGTTGTGAGCAAGAGCATAAGCGAAGATATTTACTACATAAAACTGAACACATTTGAGAACCAGAATGCAGCGAGTGAGATAGCCAAGGCCCTCAGTCAGGCAAAGTCGGAGAATGCAAAGGGTCTGATACTGGATCTCAGGAATAATGGAGGGGGGTTGCTCCGAATTGCAGTGGATATCGGCAGCATGTTCATTAAGGATGGCGTTATAGTATATACTGTTGATCGTGAAGAAAGAAGGGAAACCATAAGCTCTTCGGGGAACCTTCTGTGGGACCGACCAACTGTTGTGCTCGTAAATGAATCCTCTGCTTCTGCTTCGGAGATACTTGCTGGAGCGCTTCGGGACAATGGGGTGGCTACTCTTGTGGGAACGCATACCTTTGGCAAGGCCTATGTGCAAAATGTGAGGCAGCTTGATGATGGTTCAGCTGTACTGCTTACTGTTGCAAAATATTATACACCCAAAGGTCATGATATTACTGAGAAGGGAATTATACCCGACCTGATTGTAGAGCTCCCCGAAGTTTCCACAGAAGAGGCCGAAGAGGAAGTTTCAGAGGAAGAAGAAGAGGAAGATATCCAACTTAAGAAAGCCATAGAAGTGCTCGAGGAAAAAATAAGCAAGGAACTTAAGGCAAAGATATTGAGCTATTCATTTTAGATAAGCGGATAGATACTAGTGGGAAGATTCCATTTCCCAAAGCTTAAGCCGGGATTTACAATAAAAGGGATAAGTTCCTTAAAGAATAGGCTCCGTAAATTTAATCTTTGGAGCATATCCCGTAAAGCTATTGGGCGTACTTTAAAAAGGGCTAAGTATCATAAAGTTACTCCTGTATTGATTCTTGTTTGCCTTCTCCTGGGGTATCTTGTGGTGTGGGGGGTATATTCCGTTATATCCTTTAAAAGAGGAGTCGAGGTCTCAAGGGTAAAAGTAACTGAGAAAGTCCCTGCTAAAGAGGTTACGCGGGTAGCCATAATCCTTGACGATGCTGGAGGAGAGTCAATAGATTATAATGAGATTTATTCGATCACGAGCCCTTTTACGATAAGTATCTTGCCGGGTCTCTCAGGCTCATCAAGGGTCATGAAGGAGGCCACCTCTGCAGGGAAGGAAGTAATACTCCATCTTCCCATGGAGCCCGAGAATGGCTCTTATGTTAGGCACGATGGAGGGATGGCACTTACCTCTATGACGGATGAAGATATTAGGCAGGTTGTATTGAGGGACCTGAAAACAGTTCCAGGTGTTTCCGGCGTAAATAATCATATGGGCTCCAAGGCTACCAGAGATCCGAGGGTCATGCGCGCTGTGCTTTCGGTGATCAAGGAAAAGGGCCTTTTCTTTGTAGACAGCCGCACTGCTTCTGATTCGTTAGCCTATGATTTGGCCAGAGAGAAAAAGGTACCAGCTGGGCGGAACGCACTCTTTCTGGATGTAGAAGATAGCGAGGATGAAGTTAAAAAAAGATTTGACCAACTTGTGGGCATTGCCAGAAGTCATGGTTTTGCTATAGGCATTGGCCATGCTACGAGACCTGGGACTGTGGCCACGTTGAAGAAGCTAATGCCCATCTATGAAAAAAAAGGAGTAGAATTTGTTTGTGTTTCTTCCCTCGTTAAGTAATTGCTTTTTGAGAGCATTTAGGCAACATAGGGGATTTATGAATGATTGATGCAAGTATTTTAGATAGTGAAGTTAAGATAAAAGGGATTGACCGCTCAAATATGCTTGGGAAAGTTTTTGAGTTTCCCAGAATGCTTAAAGAAGCGGTTGCTCTTGCTAAATCGATTAAACTAGACGGAATTGGCAGCATCGATGGGGTCGTTATTTCGGGGATGGGGGGTTCTGCGATCTGCGGGGATATAGTGCGTGGGGTCGTTGAGGAAAAGATAGAAATACCCATCATAGTGAACAGGGGCTATTCACTGCCCAGGTTTGTTTCTGGTAATACTTTATTTTTTGCTGTTAGTTATTCTGGCAATACCGAGGAAACACTCTCAAGCCTTAGGGAAGCTGAGGCCAGAGCCCTTAAGATAATAATGCTTTCCTCTGGAGGGAAGCTTTCTGAGATCGCAAAGCAAAAAGGATATCCGCTCGTTTCTCTCCCCTCTGGTATCCAGCCAAGGGCCGCTCTTCCGTATTTACTTTCTTCTATTCTTGTAATACTGGAGAGATTGGGGGTCTCTCCGGGAGCTTCTTTAGAGATAGAAGAATCTTTGAAGCTTTTGGGAAAACTTAGAGAGGAATATATGAAAGAACACAGATCCAATTCCGTGAAGCAACTCGCCCAGAGGCTTTATGGTAAGGTACCGATTGTATTTGCTTCGGAAGGGATAACCTCTGCAGCAGGGCTCCGATGGGTAACACAGTTTAACGAAAATAGCAAAATGATGGCACACCTCTCGATATTCCCGGAAATGGGACACAATGAAATCGTGGGGCTGGCCGATCTCAAGCGCGGGAAACATGATTTTTCGGTCATGATTCTGCGCGATCAGGGCGACCATGAAAGAATAAAGAAAAAAATAGAGATAACAAAGTCCCTTATTGAAGGAGAATTAGGAGGGGTAACAGAGGTTTTCTCTCGCGGAGAGGGGAAGCTTGCGAGAATACTTTCGCTCATACTCTATGGAGACTTTTTAAGTGTCTATGTGGCAATACTTAGGAATATCGATCCTACTCCGGTTAAGGTTATTGAGAAGTTAAAAAAGGAGCTTTCAAGATGAGGGCGATAATCATTGCTGGCGGCCTTGGAACCAGGCTTCGTCCCCTAACATATAATACCCCTAAGTCAATGGTCCCTGTGGCCAACGTTCCATTCGTCATTCATCAGATTACGCTCATAAAAAAGTATGGAATAAAGGAGATCATACTTAACCTTCATTATCTATCTGAAAATATTAAACGGATATTTGAGGATGAAGCCAAACACGGGATTAAGGTTTATTATTCTATCGAGGAACATCCGCTTGGGACAGCTGGCGCGGTTAAAAATGCTGAAGCATATTTTGATTCCGATCCACTGCTTATCTTTAATGGTGATGTGTTGACCGATATGAATCTGGCAGAGCTTTTGGATTATCACAAAAAGAAGCGGGCCAGGGCAACCTTAACACTCTCCAGAGTTGAGGACCCTACTAGATACGGTCTGGTGATAACAGGAAAGAATGGGAGAATCGAGCGCTTTATTGAGAAGCCAAGCTGGGAGAGGGTAACTACAAATACAATTAATGCTGGAATATATGTTATTGATC